>NZ_PDHT01000137.1:0-965 GCF_002917135.1 Methylobacterium sp. V23 | reverse complement strand
CCTAAGGTAGCGAAATTCCTTGTCGGGTAAGTTCCGACCTGCACGAATGGCGTAATGATGGCCAGGCTGTCTCCACCCGAGACTCAGTGAAATTGAACTCGCTGTGAAGATGCAGTGTACCCGCGGCAAGACGGAAAGACCCCGTGAACCTTTACTATAGCTTGACACTGAACATTGAGCCTTGATGTGTAGGATAGGTGGGAGGCTTTGAAGTGTGGACGCCAGTCTGCATGGAGCCGACCTTGAAATACCACCCTTTAATGTTTGATGTTCTAACGTGGACCCGTTACCCGGGTTGCGGACAGTGTCTGGTGGGTAGTTTGACTGGGGCGGTCTCCTCCTAAAGAGTAACGGAGGAGCACGAAGGTTGGCTAATCCTGGTCGGACATCAGGAGGTTAGTGCAATGGCATAAGCCAGCTTGACTGCGAGCGTGACGGCGCGAGCAGGTGCGAAAGCAGGTCATAGTGATCCGGTGGTTCTGAATGGAAGGGCCATCGCTCAACGGATAAAAGGTACTCCGGGGATAACAGGCTGATACCGCCCAAGAGTTCATATCGACGGCGGTGTTTGGCACCTCGATGTCGGCTCATCACATCCTGGGGCTGAAGTAGGTCCCAAGGGTATGGCTGTTCGCCATTTAAAGTGGTACGCGAGCTGGGTTTAGAACGTCGTGAGACAGTTCGGTCCCTATCTGCCGTGGGCGCTGGAGAACTGAGGGGGGCTGCTCCTAGTACGAGAGGACCGGAGTGGACGCATCACTGGTGTTCGGGTTGTCATGCCAATGGCACTGCCCGGTAGCTAAATGCGGAAGAGATAAGTGCTGAAAGCATCTAAGCACGAAACTTGCCCCGAGATGAGTTCTCCCTGAGACTTAGAGTCTCCTGAAGGAACGTTGAAGACGACGACGTTGATAGGCCGGGTGTGTAAGCGCAGCGATGCGTTGAGCTAACCGGTACTAATGAAC
>NZ_PDHT01000135.1:0-1026 GCF_002917135.1 Methylobacterium sp. V23 | reverse complement strand
TGGCGTGCGAGCGCTGATCGCCGCCCATCGGCTTTGCCCGTGTGCGCCCTTCCCGACGAAGGCCTTGTGCCAGCGCACGGCGCTGGCGGGACTGACCTGGAACCGTCTGGCGGCTTCCCAACGTGAGGTCCCTGCCTCGATCGCTATTACGACGCGCTCACGCAGATCCGCTGACAGGGCTAAGGGCATCCGGCTCTCCTCCAGGGAAAGCCGGGTATCGAATCACATCTACGCCGCTCTCGAAACCACAAACGATTCAAGCCGATGGGACACCGCTCTAGCGTCCGCCTTCGCTCAACTCTTGCCCGGCGATCTCGCCTCCTGGTTCTGGCGGCGCTCTACCAGCAGCCCGCTCTATACCTTCAACTCGGCAGCCGAGCGCTACATCGTCCGGTACTTCTTCGGCTCAGCCGACGACGCGCTGGACCAGGTGGCGGTCAACGCCGCCCTGGCCAACCGCTCGCACTTCGATGACGCGCGCCTGCTTCTTCGGTGTCAGCATCGACCCAGCCGACGAGGCACAGGACCGGGGCAGGGCGAGCATGCCCGGATTGCGCTACTTCTGGGACTTCGACATGGTGGTGAACCGCCTCTATAGCGCCGTATCCCGGGGTGCGTAGCCGGGCGCTACCGTGCCGACCAAGCGGTTCTGGATGCTTCTTGATCCAACACTGCGCGTCCTCAAGGTATATTCGCTCCCCGAGCACGCAGCCCTGTTCGCCTACCTCCATGCACTGCCGCCAACCGTCCGTTTTGCCGAGTTTGAGGTCCACGCTCCCGTGCTCGTCCTATCCAACGTGTTGGAGCCCGAGTTCTGCCAGCACCTGATCGGCTTGTATGAGGCGCATGGCGGTGAGCAAGGCGGCTTCATGCGCGAGGTGTATGCCAAGACAGTCGGCGTGCAGGACCACAGACACCAGGTGCGCAAGGACTACACGATCGAGGACCGGACGCTGATGGCGCAGACACAGGCGCGCATCCTGCGCCGGGTCGTTCCCGAGATCGAGAAGGTGCACTGCTTCCGGG
>NZ_PDHT01000134.1:0-1034 GCF_002917135.1 Methylobacterium sp. V23 | reverse complement strand
GTGACGAACTCCTGAATGGCGAGATCTTCTACACACTCAAGGAGGCGCAGATCGTGATCGAAAGCTGGAGGCGTCACGACAACGGCGTGCGCCCACATGCCTCGCTGGGATACCGGCCGCCGGCACCCGAGGTGTTTGTGCCAGCCTTCTCCGCTTGGCCGGCTGCGCTCGCCCGACCAGCTCCGCCGGCCAAGCTACCCGTGGTGGAGCGGCCTACCGCGCACTAACTCTACCCTTAGACCACCGCGCGGGGGGCGATCAGAAGCCGCTAAGCGGTTCTTCCGCAAGATGCTGGTGGATCAGCCGCTTCTTGCACCTGACCGAATTGGTACGGATGGTGCCAGCACCTACCCGCCAGCCATCGTTGAGAGCCGCAAGGAGGGTCTGCTGCCTCACATGCATGCCCACTACGTCACCAAGCATCTGCAACAGGGTATCAAGAGCGATCACTTCCGGGTGAAGAAGAGCATGCCTCGGATCGGCTGCTTTCAATCCTTCCACACCGCTCGACGCACGATCTGCGGCTTCGAGTCCATGCTCTGGCTGCGCAAAGGCTTCGGCTTCGCTGGTGCGTGGACCATCCGCGAGCAGAACCGGCTGCTCGGGGTCTGCTTCGGACTTCAGGCGGTTAATAAAACCTGAAAACGGGGCTCATCCGGCCCCTGCTGCGGCCTACGGCACGGCTTGCGACAGGCCCCGTCGGCGTAGGTATTTCGCCACGCGGCAGAACGCCGACCCCCTAGGCTGACTGATCGTAATGTTGATCGCGGACCGGCCACCACGCTCGGGAGGGGGAGCTTTGCTCGCCCAGCGCGGTGGTCGGTCTGCACCAGCCCTCCCCCGCCTCAGCTTCCGCCCTTATCCCGCAAGGACGCTCGAAGGTCCGGCAGCGCCGCCATCCCAATTGCGATCCACCCGCTTCCGTCTGGATCTAGCGCTTAGGCTCCGGACCCATAAGTTTGGCTTAGGCTCTGGACCCATAAGTTTGGCTTAGCAGGTGTGTCTGTGATTCCTTCTGGGTGGAGGAGGCGCCG
>NZ_PDHT01000133.1:0-1064 GCF_002917135.1 Methylobacterium sp. V23 | reverse complement strand
TCGCTCCTCCCTGCGGCCGGACCGACGACGGGTGCGGTGGTGGAGGGGGCCGACATCGCGACGAGCGAGGGGACGTTCGCCCGCTACGAGATCGTGGACCTGTCGGCGGCCACGATCGAGGCCCTGCGCGGGCGTGCGCTGGACAGCCTGCTGGCCTCGTTCGGGGACCGGCGCCCGTCCCTCGAGGCCGTGATCGGGGTCGGCGACTACGTGGCCGTCTCGGTCTGGGAGGCCGGCTCGGGCGGGCTGTTCTCCGGGCCCCTGGTGGCCGACCGCTTCTCCGCCGGCTCCAAGTCCGCCCTGATCCCCGAGCAGGTGGTGCCCCGCGACGGGGCGATCAGCGTGCCCTATGCCGGGCGCATCCAGGTGGCCGGACGCCGGCCCCAGGACGTGCAGGCCCTCATCGAGACCGAGCTCGCCGGCAAGGCGATCCAGCCCCAGGTGCTGGTCTCGGTCACCAAGGCCATTTCCCAGACCGTCACCGTCACCGGCGAGGTGGTGGCCGGGGCCCGGGTGCCGCTCTCGGGCAAGGGCGACCGCCTGCTCGACGTGGTCGCCACCGCCGGGGGCGTGCGCGCACCGGTCAACGAGACCTTCGTGCGGCTGTCGCGCGGCCCGCAGACCGCCACGGTGCCGCTGACCACGGTGGTGTCGAACCCGGCCGAGAACATCTTCCTGCGTCCGGGCGACACCCTGACCCTGGTGCGCGATCCCCAGACCTTCCTGGCGGTGGGCGCGCTGGGCAACTCCACCGAGATCCCGTTCCAGGCCGAGGGCATCACCCTGGCCCAGGCCCTGGCCAAGGCGCGTGGCCTGTCCGACTTCCAGGCCGACCCCTCGGGCACCTTCATCTTCCGCTTCGAGCCGGCCGCGGTGGTGCGGCGCCTGAAGCCGGGCAGCCCGCTGCTCGGCACGCCCCTGGTGCCGGTGGTCTACCGGATCAACATGCGCGACCCCAACAGCCTGTTCCTGACCCAGGCCTTCCGCATGCGCAACCGCGACCTCGTCTACGTCTCCAACGCCCCCTTCACCGAGGTCCAGAAGGTCCTCTCCGTCTTCTCGAC
>NZ_PDHT01000131.1:0-1137 GCF_002917135.1 Methylobacterium sp. V23 | reverse complement strand
CTGCAGATGCACGGTGCCATGGCCGAGTACTTCCTCGACCTCAACCGCGAGCGCACCATGGAGGGGCTGAAGGCGGCCCTGGCGCGAGGGCGCAAAGGCGGTCGGCCGAAGAAGCTGACGCCAGCTGACATCGAGGCCGGTCGCGCCCTACTGCACTCGGGCACCATCTCGATCGCGGCGATCGCCAAGCGCCTTGGGGTCAGCCGGGACACCTTCTACAACTACTTCCCCCAGGCACGTACCCGGAGCCAGGCCGACCTTGCTGCTGCGGCGATCCGACGGGTGTCCTCCTGATGCCGATCCGCCGCGAGCACCGCTTCTTCTATCCCATCGACTGGCCCCAGCTCTCGGCCGTGATCCGCTTCGAACGAGCCAAGGGCCGCTGTGAGGTTTGCGCTCGTCCGCATGGACAGCGCGTCTTTCATCTCGGCGATGGGCGCTGGTGGGATGGAGAGGCGGGCTCCTGGCGGGATGGGACCGGGCGTTTCATCTGTTTGGCGATGGGGGCCGATGACGTTCTGGAAAGCGTGCGCACCACGCGCGTGGTTCTGGCGACCGGGCACCGTGATCATGACACGGCGAACAACATGGCTCGGAACCTCGCTGCCTTCTGCCAACGCTGCCATATGAACCATGATCGGCCCGAACATCAGCGTCGGCGCTGGTATACCTTGTTCAAGCGCAGAGCTTTAGGCGATCTGTTCCGAGGCCCATACTAGGATCGTTGAGACTGGATCTGTCGAGCTCGGGTTTAATCCGAGCCACCACGTGTTCCTTGGCACGTCAAGAATGCAATGGCCTCCCCATATTAGTTTCAGACAGAGAGAAACGAGCCAGACATTTGGTTCGTACTGTGAATGAGCCAATAAGCCACAATGAAGACCCGTATCGCCGCCCTCGCCACCGCCCTTGTCCTTGGCGTTGCTCCGATCTCGTCCGCCATGGCCTATGACAGCCCCTCCCGCTACACCTCGTTCGCCCCCTACGATGTCGAGACCACGGGCTCGGTCAACGATGTGCGCCGTCCCCCGGCCTATCTCGGTTGCCCGATGAGCTCGGCCGCCGAGGGCAACGCCAACCAGCAGAACTTCCCCACCCAACAGTACGGCCAGACCTCGGGCGGAAACCGCTGCTGAT
>NZ_PDHT01000130.1:0-1138 GCF_002917135.1 Methylobacterium sp. V23 | reverse complement strand
TTTCATCCCATGCGCATCTTGGTGACGGGCGGCTGCGGCTTCATCGGATCGGCCCTGGTCCTGCACCTGGTGCAGGAGCTCGGACACGAGGTGGCGACGCTCGACGCGCTGACCTACGCGGCCAACCCGATCTCGCTCCAGCCGCTGGCGGACAACCCGCGCCACCGCCTGGTGGAGGCCGACATCTGCGACCCGGGGGCCGTGCACGCCTTCTACGCCGACTTCCGGCCCGAGGCCGTGATGCACCTGGCCGCCGAGAGCCATGTCGATCGCTCGATCACCGATCCGGGCGCCTTCATCCGCACCAACGTGGTCGGCACCCAGGTCATGCTCGACGGGGCCCGCAGCCACTGGGACGGGCTGAGCGGCGAGGCCAAGGCGGCCTTCCGCTTCCTGCACGTCTCCACCGACGAGGTCTACGGCTCGCTGCCGCCGGACGGCTTCTTCACCGAAGCCAGCCGCTACGACCCGCGCTCGCCCTACTCGGCCTCCAAGGCCGCCTCCGACCACCTGGCCCGCGCCTGGCACGAGACCTACGGCCTGCCGGTCCTGGTGACGAACTGCTCGAACAACTACGGCCCGCGCCACTTTCCCGAGAAGCTCATCCCGCTGATGATCCTCAACGCCCTGGAGGGCAAGCCGCTGCCCGTCTACGGCGACGGCCTGAACGAGCGCGACTGGATCCACGTGGAGGACCATGCCCGCGGCCTCGTGGCGGTGCTGGAGAAGGGGCGGATCGGCGAGACCTACCTGCTGGGCGGGCGCGCGGTGCGCAACAACCTCGCCGTCGTCAAGGCGCTCTGCGCCGCCTTCGACCGCCTGCGCCCGGACCACGCCCCCCACGACCGGCTGATCACCTCCGTCGCCGACCGGCCCGGCCACGACCGGCGCTACGCCATCGACCCGTCCAAGGCCGAGGCCGAGCTCGGCTGGCATCCGACCAAGGACTTCGAGCGGGCCCTGGAGGAGACCGTGCGCTGGTACCTCGCCAACGAGGCCTGGTGGCGTCCGATCCGCGAGGGCCGCTACACCGGCGAGCGCCTCGGCCTGGGCACAGCCCCCACCAGCCGCGCCTGAGCCAATGCCCGAACCCATGGACATCCTCATCCTCGGCGGGGCCGGCCAGGTCGGCACCGAG
>NZ_PDHT01000129.1:0-1146 GCF_002917135.1 Methylobacterium sp. V23 | reverse complement strand
CCCCCGGCGGCCTGACCCTGGAGCGCTTCTACAACACCCAGACCGGCCAGCATCATTTCGCCGGCAGCGCCGAAGAGGCCAACGGCATCAACCACGGCGTCGCCGGTCCGGGCTGGGTCGACGAGGGCAAGGCCTTCACCGTCCACTTGCCCACCGACACGATGCTGTTCGCCTGAAGGCGTCTGCTCCTCGCACTCATGACATGTGCTAAGTATTCCCTCATGAGTTTTGCGGTATTCTGCGGCATTAAGCTGGGAGGCCGCGATGCGCACCCTGCATCTGGACAGCCTGGGCGTCGATCAGCTGCACAAGCTTGACGATTTCTACCGAACGACGCAGGAGGTCCGGGTTCGGACGTGTGCACAGATGATCCTGCTCGTGGCCGAGCAGGGGCTCGCCGTCTCCGAAGCTGCCGCGATCGTGCGTGAGAGTGGCGGGACCGTGCGACGCTGGGTCCATCGCTATGGGGCCGAGGGCGTCGACGGTCTCCCTGACGCGCCGCGCTCCGGCAATCCGGTCAAGGCTGGGCCCGACTATCGCGAGCGATTGGTCGAACTGGTGCGCCGGCGCCCGCGTGCCCTCGATCTGTATTTCTCAATATGGAACGCCGCCCGTCTCGCCGACCACTTGGCGGAGGGAAATAGGTCTGGGCATGAGCGTGGCTAGTGGTCTGAGTTAGAAGTTCTCTGACAGAAGCGTCCGACACTTGCGAGGATCGCATCAGCGGGTTTGGTCCAGACGAAGGGCTTTGGATCGGCGTTGGTCTGAGCGATGTAGGCGTGGATCGCAGCTTCGAGATCGCTGGTCTATTGGAAGGCACCACGCTGCAGACGTCGACGGGTGAGCAGGGCAAACCAACCCTCGACGAGATTGAGCCATGATGCGGACGTCGGCGTGAAATGAAGGTGCCAACGCGGACACTTCACGAGCCAGTCGTGGATCAGCTTGGTTTTGTGGGTGGCCGCGTTGTCGAGCACGAGGTGCACGTCGAGATCGCCTGGGACGGCCGCCTCGATCTGATCGAGGAAGTCGCGGAACTCGACCGAACGGTGCCGGCCTGTGCAGTGGCCGATCACCGTCCCGGCCTGGACGTCGAGGGCGGCGAACAGGTCGGTCGTACCCTGGCGACGATAATCGTGAGTTCGG
>NZ_PDHT01000013.1:0-150680 GCF_002917135.1 Methylobacterium sp. V23 | reverse complement strand
ATGGCCAAAGAGAAATTCGCGCGTACGAAGCCGCACTGCAACATTGGCACGATTGGTCACGTGGATCACGGCAAGACGTCGTTGACGGCGGCGATCACGAAGGTTCTGGCCGAGACGGGCGGGGCGACGTTCACGGCGTACGACCAGATCGACAAGGCGCCTGAGGAGAAGGCGCGCGGGATCACGATCTCGACGGCGCACGTGGAGTACGAGACCACGAACCGGCACTACGCGCACGTGGATTGCCCCGGTCACGCCGACTACGTGAAGAACATGATCACGGGCGCGGCGCAGATGGACGGCGCGATCCTGGTGGTGTCGGCGGCCGACGGCCCGATGCCCCAGACCCGCGAGCACATCCTGCTGGCCCGTCAGGTCGGCGTGCCGGCCCTGGTGGTGTTCCTGAACAAGGTCGATCTGGTGGACGACGCCGAGCTCCTCGAGCTCGTGGAGATGGAGGTGCGCGAGCTCCTCTCGAAGTACGACTTCCCGGGCGACGACATCCCGATCACCAAGGGCTCGGCCAAGGTGGCGCTGGACAACGGCGACAAGGCGATCGGCCACGACGCGGTGATGGCACTGATGGCGAGCGTGGATGCCTACATCCCGCAGCCGGAGCGTCCGATCGACAAGCCGTTCCTGATGCCCATCGAGGACGTGTTCTCGATCTCGGGCCGCGGCACGGTGGTGACGGGTCGCGTCGAGCGCGGCATCGTCAAGGTCGGCGAGACGGTGGAGATCGTGGGCATCCGCGACACCCAGACCACGACGGTCACGGGCGTCGAGATGTTCCGCAAGCTGCTCGACCAGGGCCAGGCCGGCGACAACGTCGGCGTGCTGCTGCGCGGCACCAAGCGCGAGGACGTGGAGCGCGGCCAGGTCGTGTGCAAGCCCGGCTCGGTCAAGCCCCACACCAAGTTCAAGGCCGAGGCCTACATCCTGACCAAGGAGGAGGGCGGCCGCCACACGCCGTTCTTCACCAACTACCGCCCGCAGTTCTACTTCCGCACCACGGACGTGACCGGCGTGTGCGTGCTGCCCGAGGGCACCGAGATGGTGATGCCCGGCGACAGCGTGACCATGGACGTCACCCTGATCGTGCCGGTGGCCATGGAAGAGAAGCTGCGCTTCGCCATCCGTGAAGGCGGACGCACCGTCGGCGCCGGCGTCGTCGCCGCCATCAACGAGTAATCGTCCGCCGTCGGGCGCCCCTCCCGGGCGCTCCGACAGGGGATACGAGACCGACGCGGCGCCCCGGATCATCCGGGGCGCCGCCGTCGTTTTCGAGGTCGGCGCCGGCCGGAGAACCCTCACAAAGGTTCTTCGCCGACGACGCGGTTTGGCCATTGCGAAGGCGTCCCGACCGGTCTATAGCAGCGCCGCGGCGGAGGACTCGTCCTCTGCATAGGAGTGTAGCTCAACTGGTCAGAGCGCCGGTCTCCAAAACCGGAGGTTGCGGGTTCGAGTCCCTCCACTCCTGCCATTTGGCCGCATCAGACCTGTCGACCCTCCCAGCCCCCTTCCTTTCCAGCAGATCGCTACTCCGCGAAGTCCGGCTGGGCGCAGTCGACAAGCCCGGCGACTTGCGTTAGAGCGGTCGCCTTCCGAGATCGATGAAAGCCGTCGATGCAGGCTCCTCTCCGGAGCCGCCGCGTCGCGCTTTCCCGAAGCTCGGGCCGATCTCCCTGTTGTTGGCGCCATGGCATCGAACGAAGCATCGAAGAAAGTGGATCTCGCGCGCACCCCGCAGCGCGGTTCCACCACGCCGACGCCCCCTCGGGCGACTCCGCCCGCGCGTCCCGCGCAGAAGCGCGTCGGCCCGGCCGAGTTCCTGAGCCAAGTTCGCGACGAGGGCCGCAAGGTCACGTGGCCGACCCGCAAGGAGACCGTCGTGACCACCGTGATGGTGTTCATCATGGTGGTGGTGGCGAGCATCTTCTTCACGGTGGTGGACCAGGCGCTGCGCTATCTCGTGACCCTGATCCTCGGGGTCGGCGCCTAACAACTTCTCGGCCCGGGCGCGCTGCGGTGCGATCGGGCTGACTGACGTCAGGATTTGGTGAGAACCGTGTCGAAGCGCTGGTACATCGTCCACGCCTACTCGAATTTCGAGAATAAGGTCGCGCAGTCCATCAAGGATCAGGCGGCCCAGCGTGGCCTGATGGAGCTGTTCGACGAGGTCATGGTTCCGACCGAGAAGGTCGTCGAGGTGCGCCGTGGCCGCAAGGTCGATGCGGAGCGCAAGTTCTTCCCCGGCTACGTCCTGGTGAAGTGCGACCTGACCGACGAGGTCTACCACCTCATCAAGAACACCCCCAAGGTGACGGGCTTCCTCGGCGCCGACAAGTCGAAGCCGGTTCCGATCCCGGATGCCGAGGCCGAGCGCATCAAGGGGCAGGTTGCCGAGGGCGTCGATCGTCCCAAGCCCTCCGTGTCCTTCGAGATCGGCGAGACGGTCCGGGTGTCGGACGGTCCCTTCGCCTCCTTCAACGGCACCGTCGAAGAAATCGACGAGAGCCGTTCGCGCCTCAAGGTCGCCGTTTCGATCTTCGGCCGCGCGACGCCGGTCGAGCTCGAGTACGGACAGGTCGAGAAGGTCTGATCCAGCTCGATTTCGAGCGAGCCGTCGCCGGCTCGCTCTGCGTCTTCCCGCTCGGTCCAGGCCGGGCGTGGAGCCACCGTCCCTCGTGACGGTGTCACACGCGGGAGGCCCGCCCGGTTCGCCGCCGGGGTCCACGGGCCGAACCGCGACCTGCAACCGCCCGTTCCGTTCGCGCTGAGGCCAGCCGGATGCCGGGCATTCTTTGGGAGCAGTCCCTATGGCAAAGAAGATCACGGGCTACGTGAAGCTTCAGGTTCCGGCCGGCGCCGCGAACCCGTCGCCGCCCATCGGCCCCGCGCTCGGTCAGCGCGGCCTCAACATCATGGAATTCTGCAAGGCCTTCAACGCGAAGACCTCCCAGATCGAGAAGGGCACGCCGATCCCGGTCGTCATCACGGCGTACCAGGACCGCTCCTTCACCTTCGAGATGAAGCAGCCGCCGGTGACCTTTTTCCTGAAGAAGGCCGCAGGCCTGAAGATCGGCAAGAAGCCGGCTTCCGGCTCGAAGACCCCGGGCAAGGGCCCGACGGTGGGCAAGGTGACCGAGGCGCAGCTGCGCGAGATCGCCGAGAAGAAGATGCCCGACCTGAACTGCGACTCGGTTGACGCCGCCGTCGCCATGATCCGTGGCTCCGCGCGGGCCATGGGCCTCGACGTCGTCGCTTAAGGGGAGGGCACAATGGCACACGAAGGCAAGCGCATCCGCGCCGCCCGCGAGGGCATCGACGCGCTCAAGCTCTATCCCATCGACGAAGCGATCAAGCTCGTGAAGGAGAAGGCCAGCGCCAAGTTCGACGAGACCGTCGAGATCTCGATGAACCTCGGCGTCGATCCGCGCCACGCTGACCAGATGGTCCGCGGCGTCTGCAACCTGCCCAACGGCTCCGGCCGCACGGTGCGGGTGGCAGTGTTCGCCCGCGGCGCCAAGGCCGACGAGGCCAAGGCCGCCGGCGCCGACATCGTGGGCGCCGAGGACCTCCTCGAGATCGTCCAGAGCGGCAAGATCGAGTTCGATCGCTGCATCGCGACGCCCGACCTGATGCCGCTCGTCGGCCGTCTCGGCAAGGTGCTCGGCCCGCGCGGCCTGATGCCGAACCCGAAGGTCGGAACCGTGACCATGGACGTGAAGGGTGCCGTCGCCGGCGCCAAGGGCGGCTCGGTCGAGTTCCGCGTCGAGAAGGCCGGCATCATCCACGCCGGCATCGGCAAGGTCTCGTTCGACGCCGACAAGCTCGTCGAGAACATCAAGGCCTTCGCCGACGCGGTCTCCAAGGCCAAGCCAGCCGGCGCCAAGGGACAGTACGTTCAGCGCGTCGCGGTGACCTCCTCGATGGGTCCGGGCGTGAAGGTCGAGCCCGCGAGCGTGCTCACCGTCTGATCGTCCGAATCAGAACCCTGTGGAAGCGCCCGGCCTTGCGGCCGGGCGTTTTCGTTTGTGCTCAGGCGCGCCAGAACGGCTTATCGGATTCCCGACGCAGGGCCGCGACATCGAGATCAAGATCGCGCAATTGCTCCGAGGTCATGGAGCGTATTGCACGACGGCCCTCCGAGCGCCGACGCCAGAGCATCATCAGAGCAATGAGACTCGCCAACGTGAACCTCACCGCGCTACGGTGCTGAGACTCCTGGCCTTGTCCCTCCAGCGTCAAGGCTAAATCAAGATCGTCGCTGACTGCCATACCGGAGTCCTCCGTCGTGTTGCACTTCCTCATTGATCCTAATCAATTTCCGATCAATGAAAACATTGCACTCGGATCAATGTGCCCGTGACGGATTTCCGCTCGATCTCCGATGGCATTGCTGCCGAGATCGCCTCCGGTGCGCTGCCCGCCGGCACGCGGCTGCCGCCGCAGCGCCAATTTGCCTTCGAGCGTGGGATCGCCGTCTCCACGGCGAGCCGGGTCTATGCCGAGCTGACGCGACGCGGCCTCGTCTCCGGGGAAGTCGGCCGGGGCACGTTCATCCGCGCGCCGGCGACATCCGTCGCGGCTCTGCTGTCGGAGGATGCGCCGGGCCCGATCAATCTGGAGCACGTGTTCTCGGTCCTGCCGCACCAGTCGGCCGACCTCGCTGCGAGCTTGGCAACGCTGATCACGCCGGCAGCCTTGGACGCGGCCTTCCCCCCCGTCCGGCCGGCCGGATCCGTCGAGGTCCGGGCGCTCGCGGCACAATTCTTCACCCGTGGAGGCTGGAAAGCGGGCGCGGAGCAGGTGCTGTTCACCGGGGCCGGCCGCCAGGGCATCGCCGCCGCCATGGCAGCCCTGGCACGGCCGGGCGATCGCATCGGCGTCGAGGCACTGACCTATCCGGTGATCAAAGGCATCGCCGCCCGCCTCGGCATCACCCTCGTGCCCCTCGCGGTCGATGCGGACGGTGTACGGCCCGACGCTCTCGTGGCCGCCCATCAGGCAGCGCCCCTCCGCGCCGTCTATCTTCAGACCGTGCTGCAGAGCCCGCTTGGGCATACCATGGGCCTTGAGCGCCGAGGGGCGATCGCCCGCCTCCTCGAACGGCACGACATCATCGCCATCGAGGACGCCGTCTACGGCTTCCTTTGCGACGAGGCGCCGTTGGCGGCCCTGGCCCCGGATCGCGTGATCCTTGTCGACAGCTTGTCGAAGCGGGTCGCGCCCGGGCTGACCTTGGGGTTTGTCGCCGCTCCGCCCGCCCTAGTCGAGCGCCTTGCCCGCACCATTCGCAACGGCGCCTGGACAGCCAACGGCCTGGCTCTCGCCATGGCCCTGCACGTGATCGGGGATGGGCTCGCCGGACGCCTCGGGGCCGCCAAGCGCGTCGACGCAGCCGCCCGGCAGACCCTGGCGCGGGCGGTGCTGAGGGGTCTCGACCTCCAGGGCGATCCACGGGCCTATCACCTCTGGCTCGGACTTCCCGACCCGTGGACACCGGAGCGCTTCGCCATGGCGGCCGCACGCAACGGCGTTGCCGTCTCGCCGGCCAGCGCCTTCGCGGTCGGTCCGGACCCGGCGCCGAACGGGGTCCGACTCGCCCTCGGATCGCCATCCCCGGACCGGCTGACCGTCGCCCTGGAAATACTGGGACGCTTGGTCGGTGACGGGGATGACAGTCAGGTCGAATAACGACCAGCCAGTGCACGCGGACCCCGCCTTCCCCAGCAGCGACGGAGCGACGGTTCAGGCGGCGTCACGATCAAAGAGCCGTGAGGGACGCGCGGCCCGCTCGGGCGCCGGGGCGGACGATGCTCGGAACGCTTAAGAAAACAACATCGGAGGGTGACGCCTTCGCGTAGGCCTGTGCTAGGTATGCAGTCATGCGATGCTCCCTCTCCGTGACCTCGAAGCGACGCATCCTGTGCGTCTTTCCCGCCTACACGCCGTCCTTCGGGACCTTCTCTCACGCCTACCCCCTCATGGGCGGCGTGAAGGCCTTCATGCCCCCGCAGGGGCTCCTGCTGATCGCGGCCTACATGCCCGAGTCGTGGGAGTATCGGTTCATCGACGAGAACATCGCCCGGGCTGGCGCGGCGGACTTCGCCTGGGCCGACGCGGTGTTCGTGTCCGGCATGCACATCCAGGCCCCGCAGATCCGGGACATCTATGCCCGGGCCCACGCGGCCGGGAAGGTGACGGCGCTGGGTGGACCCTCGGTCTCCGGCTCCCCCGAGCAGTATCCCGAATTCGACTACCTGCATCTCGGCGAGATCGGTGACGCCACCGACGAGCTCGTGAAGATTCTCGACCGGGACGTTTCGATTCCGGCGACGCAGGTTCGCCTGGAAACCAAGGAGCGTCTGCCGCTCTCCGACTTCCCGGCCCCGGCCTACGAGGCGGCGCCCCTCAAGCGCTACCTCATCGGGTCCCTGCAATTCTCCTCGGGCTGCCCCTATCGCTGCGAGTTCTGCGACATCCCGCAGCTCTACGGCCGCCAGCCGCGCCTGAAGAGCCCCGAGCAGATGCTCGGCGAGCTCGATGCCATCATCGCCCAACCCGGCCATCCGGCGGTGGTCTACTTCGTCGACGACAACTTCATCGGCAACCGCAAGGCCACGAAGGACATGCTGCCCCACCTCGTGGCGTGGCAGAAGAAGAACGATTATCCGCTCCAGTTCGCCTGCGAGGCGACCCTGAACATGGCCAAGCAGCCCGACATCCTCGAGCTGATGCGGCAGGCCAACTTCATGACAGTGTTCGTCGGCATCGAGACGCCGGAGGAGGACGCCCTCGCGGGAATCGACAAGAAGCACAACGCCGCCGTGCCGATGTACGAGGCGATCGAGACCCTGAACCGCTACGGCCTCGAAGTGACATCGGGCATCATCCTCGGCCTCGATACCGACACCGATCAGTCGGAGCAGAAACTCATCGACTTCATCGACAAGTCGGCCGTGCCGGTGCTGACGATGAACCTGCTGCAGGCGTTGCCGAAGACGCCGCTCTGGGATCGTCTCACCCGCGAGAACCGCCTCGTCCACGATGCGGCCCTCGAATCGAACGTGCTGTTCAAGCGCCCGCACGACGACGTCGTGGCCTCCTGGCGCCGGGCCATCGCCCATGCCTATGAGCCGGCCCAAATCTTCGAGCGCTTCCGGCATCAGGTCGAGGTGACCTACCCGAACCGGATCAAGACGCCGGTGAAGGGGAAGCTCACCCGAACCAATCTGCGCCGCGGCCTCGTGCTGGGCTTCAACATCGCGGTGCGCGTCGGGTTGCTGTCCGATTACCGACGGGTGTTCTGGCGAGCGGCCGGCCATGCCTTGAAGCGTGGTCAGATCGAAGCGGTGTTCAACATGGGCTTCGTCGCCCACCACCTCATCCGCTTTACTCGGGAGGCCCTGCGCGGCGAGCACAACGCCTCGTTCTACGCCGCCAAGGCCGAGCAGAAGCACAATGCCCGCGAGCCATGGTGGCGGGCCGCACGCAAATTCCTGCCGACCTGACAGGGCGTTACGGCCCTTCTGCGGGCGGTGCCGGATCGCGCTCCGGCACCGCCTGCGCCGTCAAGGAAAAAGCGCTTCCTGCGACGGAATAATTACCCCGGGGCACTTGGCAGGCTGCTTGCAAGGCTCTATAGACCCCGCTCAACGTTTTCACACATGCGAAAGGAATCGACCGATCGGTCGTATTCCGATTGAAAGATCGCCTGGGCAACCAGGTGGTGTTGGCCGGAAGGCTTTGAGGGGCATAAAACCCCTTCTGAGCTTCGTCCGGCCATGTCCTGTCCGAGACTGCAGGCGCCGGGTCACCGGCTTAATCCGCAAGCCTGCACAGACTGGGAAGACCGAAATTCTACTGCCCTCACCGGGTTCGCATCGCGCGGAAGAGGTGAGGCATCGGTTTGAACCATCTCACCCATGTCGTCCACCCGTTCCGGGGGGCGGTAGGGGACAGGGCCGTGAAGCGTCGCCAAGGACGTTCCGGCTTCTTGTTAAGCCGAGTTCCGTCCCGGGCGGCATGTGCAACCGGCGGACCCGTTCTCGGGTTCCGCCAACCGGAGAGAGCCCCAGTGGACAGGACAGCCAAAGCTGATCTCGTCTCGACGCTCAACGGCGTGTTCGCGAACACCGCCGTTGTCGTCGTGGCCCACTACAAGGGCCTCACGGTCGCCGACATGCAGAAGCTGCGCTCGCAGATGAAGCAGGCCGGTGCCACCGTGAAGGTCACCAAGAACCGCCTCGCCAACATCGCTCTCGATGGCACGGACGTCGCCTCCATCAAGCCCCTCCTGAAGGGTCCGACCCTGCTCGCCTATTCGAGCGATCCGGTCGCGGCCGCCAAGGTTGCGGTGGACTTCGCCAAGGTCAACGACAAGCTCGTGATCCTCGGCGGCGCCATGGGCACGACTGCCCTGAACCCGGACGGTGTGAAGGCGCTCGCCTCGCTGCCGTCCCTCGACGAACTGCGCGGCAAGATCGTGGGCCTCATCCAGGCTCCCGCGACCAAGATCGCCCAGGTCGTCAACGCACCGGCGGCCAAGCTCGCCCGCGTGTTCGGGGCCTATGCCACCAAGGACGAGGCTCAGAGCGAAGCGGCCTGAGGCCGCATCGCCCTTCTCAACCCATCCGTTCAAACCGATATCCAAGGGAATACCACCATGGCTGATCTTGCCAAGCTCGTCGACGACCTGTCCTCGCTGACCGTTCTCGAGGCTGCCGACCTCGCCAAGATGCTCGAAGAGAAGTGGGGCGTCTCGGCTGCCGCTGCCGTCGCCGTGGCCGCCGGTCCGGCTGCCGGTGGTGGCGCTGCCGCCGCCGCCGAGGAGCAGACCGAGTTCACGGTCATGCTGACCGCCGCTGGCGACAAGAAGATCGAGGTCATCAAGGAGGTCCGCGCGATCACCGGCCTCGGCCTCAAGGAAGCCAAGGACCTCGTCGAGGGCGCTCCGAAGGCCGTCAAGGAGTCCGTCAACAAGGAAGAGGCCGAGAAGCTCAAGGCCCAGCTCGAGAAGGCTGGCGCCAAGATCGAGCTCAAGTAAGACGCTTGGATGGGCCGTTCCGGCCCATCACCCTCCGTCCGGTCCGTTTGGGCCTGACGGCACCAACGGCCCGCGGGTTCCCACCCGTGGGCCATGGTCGCTTCAGGGCGGCCCGACCGGCCCACGCAAGGGCCACGGGATTTTCAGTTCGGGAGGGCGTCGTCCGGCGGGGCGGGCCTGAAGCCTGGTCGCGGGAGGCAGACGCCTTCCCCGGGCACCCGGTACGCGGGACGTAGGAGCGAGGTCACCCATGGCCAACACGCTGGTCGGTCGCAAGCGGATTCGCAAATTCTTCGGCAAGATCAAGGAAGTCGCCGAGATGCCGAACCTCATTGAGGTTCAGAAGGCGTCCTACGACCAGTTCCTGATCATGGATGAGCCGGAAGGCGGACGGGGCGACGAAGGCCTGCAGACCGTGTTCAAGTCGGTCTTCCCGATCTCGGACTTCTCCTCGACGGCCCTGCTCGAGTTCGTGAAGTACACGTTCGAGCAGCCGAAATACGACGTCGACGAGTGCCGCCAGCGCGGCATCACCTTCGCGGCCCCGCTCAAGGTCACGCTGCGCCTCATCGTATTCGATGTGGATCCCGATACCGGCGCGAAGTCGGTGAAGGACATCAAGGAGCAGGACGTCTACATGGGCGACATGCCCCTGATGACGGAGAACGGCACCTTCATCGTCAACGGTACCGAGCGCGTCATCGTCTCGCAGATGCACCGCTCCCCGGGCGTGTTCTTCGACCACGACAAGGGCAAGACCCACTCCTCGGGCAAGCTCCTGTTCGCCGCGCGCATCATCCCGTATCGCGGCTCCTGGCTCGACGTCGAGTTCGACGCCAAGGACATCGTGCACGTCCGCATCGACCGGAAGCGCAAGCTGCCCGTGACGTCGCTGCTGTTCGCCCTCGGCCTCGACGGCGAAGAGATCCTGTCGACCTTCTACAACCGGGTGGTCTACGACCGCGACGGCACCGACTGGCGCGTGCCCTACGACGCCGAGCGCCTGAAGGGCTTCAAGGCCTCCGTCGATCTCATCGACGCGGAATCCGGCGAGGTCGTGCTCGAGGCCGGCAAGAAGCTGAACGCCCGTAACGCCCGGCAGATCGCCGAGCGCGGCGTGCAGTTCCTCAAGGCGACCGACGAGGATCTGATCGGCCAGTACATCGCCGAGGACCTGGTCAACGCCAAGACCGGCGAGATCTGGGCGGAAGCCGGCGACGAGATTTCCGACAAGCTCCTGAAGAGCCTGGAAGAGGTCGGCATCTCCGAGCTGCCGCTGCTCGATATCGACCACATCAACGTCGGCCCCTACATCCGCAACACCCTCGCGGTGGACAAGAACTCGGGCCGCGAAGGCGCGCTGTTCGACATCTACCGGGTCATGCGTCCCGGTGAGCCGCCGACCCTCGACACCGCCGAGGCGATGTTCCACTCGCTGTTCTTCGACCCCGAGCGCTACGACCTTTCGGCCGTCGGCCGCGTGAAGATGAACATGCGTCTCGACCTCGACGCCGAGGACACCGTGCGGACGCTCCGCCGGGAGGACATGCTCGCGGTCGTCAAGGCCCTGGTGGACCTGCGCGACGGCAAGGGCGAGATCGACGACATCGATCACCTCGGCAACCGCCGGGTGCGTTCGGTGGGCGAGCTGATGGAGAACCAGTACCGCCTCGGCCTGCTCCGCATGGAGCGTGCCATCAAGGAGCGGATGTCCTCCGTCGACATCGACACGGTGATGCCGCAGGACCTCATCAACGCGAAGCCCGCGGCCGCGGCCGTGCGCGAGTTCTTCGGCTCGTCGCAGCTCTCGCAGTTCATGGACCAGACCAACCCGCTCTCGGAAGTGACGCACAAGCGTCGCCTTTCGGCGCTTGGCCCAGGCGGTCTCACCCGCGAGCGCGCCGGCTTCGAAGTGCGCGACGTGCACCCGACTCATTACGGCCGCATCTGCCCGATCGAGACGCCGGAAGGCCCGAACATCGGCCTGATCAACTCCCTCGCCACCTTCGCGCGGGTGAACAAGTACGGCTTCATCGAGACCCCGTTCCGGCGGGTGAAGGACGGCGTCGTCACCACCGACGTCGCCTACCTGTCGGCGATGGAGGAGGCGAAGTACTACGTCGCCCAGGCCAACGCGCAGATGGACGAGAGCTTCAAGCTGACGGAGGACCTGGTGGTCTGCCGTCGGGCCGGTGACGTGATCGTCGTGCCGCCGGATCGCGTCGACCTCATGGACGTGTCGCCGAAGCAGCTCGTCTCGGTCGCGGCCGCGCTCATTCCGTTCCTCGAGAACGATGACGCGAACCGTGCGCTGATGGGCTCGAACATGCAGCGCCAGGCGGTGCCGCTGGTTCGCGCCGACGCGCCCTTCGTCGGCACCGGCATGGAGGCCGTCGTCGCTCGCGATTCCGGCGCCGCCATCGCGGCTCGCCGCACCGGCATCGTCGATCAGGTGGACGCCACCCGTATCGTCATCCGGGCCACCGAGGAGGCCGACGCCAACAAGCCCGGCGTCGACATCTATCGCCTGCAGAAGTTCCAGCGCTCAAACCAGTCGACCTGCATCACGCAGAAGCCGCTGGTGCGCGTCGGCGAGGCCGTGAAGAAAGGTGAGATCATCGCCGATGGTCCCTCCACCGAGTTCGGCGAGCTCGCTCTCGGTCGGAACGTGCTCGTCGCGTTCATGCCGTGGAACGGCTACAACTTCGAGGACTCGATCCTGCTCTCCGAGCGGATCGTGAAGGATGACGTGTTCACCTCGATCCACATCGAGGAGTTCGAGGTGATGGCCCGAGACACCAAGCTCGGTCCGGAAGAGATCACTCGCGACATCCCGAACGTCTCGGAAGAGGCGCTCAAGAACCTCGACGAAGCCGGCATCGTCTATATCGGTGCCGAGGTTCACGCCGGCGACATCCTGTGCGGCAAGATCACGCCGAAGGGTGAGAGCCCGATGACGCCGGAGGAAAAGCTCCTCCGCGCCATCTTCGGCGAGAAGGCGTCTGACGTGCGCGACACCTCGCTTCGGGTTCCCCCGGGCGTGACCGGCACGATCGTCGAGGTCCGGGTGTTCAATCGCCACGGCGTCGACAAGGACGAGCGCGCCCAGGCGATCGAGCGCGAGGAGATCGAGCGCCTCGCGAAGGACCGTGACGACGAGCAGGCGATCCTGGATCGCAACACCTACGCGCGTCTCGCCACGGTCCTCATCGGCCAGGCACCCATCGCGGGTCCGAAGGGTTTCAAGAAGGAGACCACACTGAGCCGTGAGCTCCTCAGCGAGTATCCGCGTTCGCAGTGGTGGCAGTTCGCCGTCATCGACGACCGTCTCATGACCGAGATGGAAGCGATGCAGAAGCAGTACGACGAGTCGAAGAAGCGCCTCGAGCAGCGCTTCCTCGACAAGGTCGAGAAGCTGCAGCGCGGCGATGAACTCCCGCCCGGCGTCATGAAGATGGTCAAGGTCTTCGTGGCGGTGAAGCGCAAGATCCAGCCCGGCGACAAGATGGCCGGCCGCCACGGCAACAAGGGCGTCGTCTCCCGGATCGTGCCGATCGAGGACATGCCGTTCCTGGAGGACGGGACGCATGCCGACATCGTGCTGAACCCGCTCGGCGTGCCCTCGCGCATGAACGTCGGTCAGATCCTCGAGACCCATCTGGGCTGGGCCGCAGCCGGCCTCGGCCGCAAGGTCAGCCAGGCCGTGGACGCCTACCTTCGCAGCCAGGACATCGAGCCGCTCCGCGACGAGATGAAGGCGATCTACTCGCCGTCCGAGCTCGAAGGTCTGTCCGACGACGAACTGGCCGAGGCTGCCAACAACGTACGCCGCGGCGTGCCGATGGCGACCCCGGTGTTCAACGGCGCCAAGGAAGCCGACATCGAGCAGATGCTGGAAATGGCCGGTCTCGACCGGTCGGCCCAGTCGACCCTCTATGACGGCCGCTCGGGTGAGCCCTTCGACCGCAAGGTCACGATGGGCTACATCTACATGCTGAAGCTGCACCACCTGGTGGACGACAAGATCCACGCCCGGTCGATCGGCCCGTACTCCCTCGTCACGCAGCAGCCGCTGGGTGGAAAGGCACAGTTCGGCGGTCAGCGCTTCGGCGAGATGGAGGTCTGGGCGCTCGAAGCCTATGGCGCGGCGTACACGCTGCAGGAGATGCTCACGGTCAAGTCGGACGACGTTGCCGGCCGCACCAAGGTCTACGAGGCCATCGTGCGCGGCGACGACACCTTCGAGGCCGGCATCCCCGAGTCGTTCAACGTGCTCGTCAAGGAGATGCGCTCGCTGGGCCTCAACGTGGAGCTCACCTCCTCGAAGAAGCTCGCCAACGACCAGATCGAGCCGCCCGCAGAGGCGGCCGAATAACCACCGCATCACGCTCCCGCGCCGGGTTCGACCCCGGCGCGGTCCGAGCGGGGAGGGGCAGGGCCTCCCATTCTACGGTCAGCGACGATCCGGCCGGTCGTCGCGCCGCATCCGTTTTCAGCACGCGGTCAGCCCCTCGGCGGAGGGTGCGCCTCGTCAGCAGGAGTAGATCATGAACCAAGAGGTCATGAATCTTTTCAACCAGCAGGCTCAGCCCCAGAGCTTCGACCAGATCAAGATTTCGATCTCGTCGCCGGAGAAGATCCTCTCGTGGTCCTTCGGCGAAATCAAAAAGCCCGAGACGATCAACTATCGCACGTTCAAGCCAGAGCGTGACGGCCTGTTCTGCGCGCGTATCTTTGGACCGATCAAGGATTACGAGTGCTTGTGCGGCAAGTACAAGCGCATGAAGTACAAGGGCGTCATCTGCGAGAAGTGCGGCGTCGAGGTGACCCTCGCGCGCGTGCGGCGCGATCGCATGGGCCATATCGAGCTCGCCGCCCCCGTCGCCCACATCTGGTTCCTGAAGTCGCTGCCCTCGCGCATCGGCCTGCTGCTCGACATGGCCCTCAAGGACCTCGAGCGGATCCTGTACTTCGAATCCTACTGCGTCATCGAGCCGGGCCTCACCCCCCTCAAGGAGCGTCAGCTCCTGTCGGAGGAGGAGTACCTGCGCGCCCAGGAGGAGTACGGCGAGGACAGCTTCACCGCCATGATCGGCGCCGAGGCCATCCGCCGGATCCTGCAGGAGCTCGACCTCGACGGCATCGCCGATGCGCTTCGCGAGGAGATCGCGACCACCACCTCCGAGCTGAAGCCCAAGAAGCTCCTCAAGCGCCTGAAGATCATCGAGGCCTTCCAGATGTCGGGCAACAAGCCCGAGTGGATGATCCTCACCGTGGTGCCGGTGATCCCGCCGGATCTGCGCCCGCTCGTTCCCCTGGACGGCGGACGCTTCGCCACGTCCGATCTGAACGACCTCTACCGCCGCGTCATCAACCGCAACAACCGCCTCAAGCGGCTGATCGAACTGCGCGCGCCCGACATCATCATCCGCAACGAGAAGCGCATGCTTCAGGAAGCGGTGGACGCGTTGTTCGACAACGGCCGCCGCGGCCGCGTCATCACCGGCGCCAACAAGCGTCCGCTGAAGTCGCTCGCCGACATGCTGAAGGGCAAGCAGGGCCGCTTCCGCCAGAACCTTCTCGGCAAGCGCGTCGACTATTCCGGCCGTTCGGTCATCGTCGTCGGTCCGGAGCTCAAGCTGCATCAGTGCGGCCTGCCGAAGAAGATGGCGCTGGAGCTGTTCAAGCCGTTCATCTACGCGCGCCTCGACGCCAAGGGCTTCTCCGCCACGGTGAAGCAGGCCAAGAAGCTCGTCGAAAAGGAGAAGCCGGAGGTCTGGGACATCCTCGATGAGGTGATCCGCGAGCATCCGGTGATGCTGAACCGTGCGCCGACCCTGCACCGTCTCGGCATTCAGGCCTTCGAGCCGAAGCTGATCGAGGGCAAGGCGATCCAGCTGCACCCGCTGGTCTGCACCGCCTTCAACGCGGACTTCGACGGCGACCAGATGGCCGTGCACGTCCCCCTGAGCCTCGAGGCTCAGCTGGAAGCGCGCGTTCTGATGATGTCGACCAACAACATCCTGCACCCGGCGAACGGTCACCCGATCATCGTGCCGTCGCAGGACATCGTGCTCGGCCTCTACTACCTGTCGATCGTGGCCGAGGGGGCGATCGGCGCCTTCGACCCGACCAACAAGCAGAACCCGATGCAGGGCGTCTTCGGCAACATCGGCGAACTGGAGCACGCTCTGGCGGCCAAGACCGTCAAGCTGCACACCAAGATCCGCTGGCGCTGGAACGGCATCGGTCCCGACGGGGAGCCGCTGACGAAGACTTACGACACCACGCCGGGCCGGGTGATCCTGTCCACGGCCCTGCCGCAGCACGCCAAAGTTCCCTTCGATGTTGTCAACAAGCTGATGACCAAGAAGGAGATCTCCGCGATGATCGACACCGTCTACCGCCACTGCGGTCAGAAGGAGTCGGTGATCTTCTGTGATCGGATCATGGCGCTCGGCTTCAACCACGCGTTCAAGGCCGGCATCTCGTTCGGCAAGGACGACATGGTCGTGCCGGCGAACAAGTGGTCGATCGTCGGGTCGACCCGCGATCTGGTCAAGGAGTTCGAGCAGCAGTTCAACGACGGCCTGATCACCCAGGGTGAGAAGTACAACAAGGTCGTTGATGCCTGGGGCAAGTGCTCGGCCCGCCTGGCGGACGAGATGATGGCCGCGATCTCCGCGGTTCAGAAGGACGAGAACGGGACCGACAAGCAGGTCAACTCGGTCTACATGATGGCGAATTCCGGCGCCCGCGGCTCCCGCGAGCAGATGCGCCAGCTCGCCGCCATGCGCGGTCTGATGAGCAAGCCCTCCGGCGAGATCATCGAGACGCCGATCATCTCGAACTTTAAGGAAGGCCTCGACGTGCTCGAGTACTTCAACTCCACCCACGGCGCCCGCAAGGGCCTCGCGGACACGGCGTTGAAGACCGCAAACTCGGGCTACCTGACCCGTCGTCTCGTCGACGTGGCGCAGGACGCGGTCATCCGCGAGGTCGATTGCGGCACCACCAACGGCATCCGCATGCGCGCCATCGTGGATGCGGGCCAGGTCGTGGCTCCGCTCGCCATCCGCATCCTCGGCCGCGCCACGGCCGAGGACCTCGTGGCCCTCGACGGCACGGTGATCGTCAAGACGAACGAGACCATCGAGGAGAAGCACCTGCCGGCCATCCAGGCCGCCGGGATCCAGGAGGTCAAGATCCGGTCGGTGCTCGTCTGCGCCACCAAGAGCGGCGTCTGCGCCACCTGCTATGGGCGCGATCTCGCCCGCGGCACGCCCGTCAACATGGGCGAGGCCGTCGGCGTCATCGCGGCACAGTCCATCGGCGAGCCGGGCACCCAGCTCACCATGCGTACCTTCCACATCGGTGGCGCCGCCCAGATCTCCGACTCGTCCTTCATCGAGTCGAGCTTCGAGGGCACGATCAAGATCCGCAACCGCGCCCTGGCGCGGAACTCGGACGGCGATCTCATCGCCACCGGCCGTAACGTCTCCATCGTCATCGTCGGGTCCGACGGAACCGAGCGCGCGAACCACCGCCTGCAATACGGCGCGAAGCTCCGCGTGGACGAGGGGGACACCGTCAAGCGCGGCCAGCGCATCGCCGAGTGGGACCCCTACACCCGCCCGATCATCACCGAGACGGACGGCGTGGTGGCCTACGAGGACCTGATCGACGGCCAGTCGATCACCGAGACCACCGACGAGTCGACCGGCATCGCCAAGCGCGTTGTCATCGACTGGCGTGGGACGGCCCGCACCGCCGACCTCAAGCCGGCCATGCTGGTGCTCGATGCCGACGGCAAGCCGATGAAGCTGCCGCGCGGTTCGGATGCCCGTTACTTCCTGCCCGTCGACGCCATCATCGGCTACGATCCGGGCGCGAAGGTGAAGGCCGGTGACATCCTCGCCCGTGTCTCGGCCGACTCGGCCAAGACCCGCGACATCACCGGCGGTCTGCCGCGGGTGGCGGAGCTGTTCGAGGCCCGTCGTCCGAAGGACGCGGCCATCATCGCGGAGAAGTCGGGCACGATCCAGTTCGGTCGCGACTACAAGAACAAGCGCCGTCTGACGCTGACGCCGCATGACGGGTCGGAGGCGGTCGAGTACCTGATCCCGAAGGGCAAGCACATCCACCTTCAGGACGGGGACGTGGTCGAGCTTGGCGACTACATCGTCGACGGCAACCCGGCGCCGCACGACATCCTGGCGATCAAGGGCGTGGAGGAGCTCGCTGCCTACCTCGTCAACGAGATCCAGGAGGTCTACCGGCTCCAGGGCGTGTCGATCAACGACAAGCACATCGAGGTTATCGTCCGGCAGATGCTGCAGAAGGTCGAGATCACCGACGGCGGGGATTCCGACATCCTCACCGGCGACCAGATCGACCGGACGGAGCTGGCGGAGGTCAACGAGAAGCTGCTTGCCGAGGGCAAGAAGCCGGTCGTCGGCGTGCCGGTCCTCCTCGGCATCACCAAGGCGAGCCTGCAGACGAAGTCGTTCATCTCGGCGGCCTCGTTCCAGGAGACCACCCGGGTGCTCACTGAGGCGGCCGTCAACGGCAAGATCGACTATCTCGAAGGCCTCAAGGAGAACGTCATCGTCGGTTCGCTCATCCCCGCCGGGACGGGCTCCATGGCTGCCGAGATCCGCGCCGTGGCGCGGCGTCGCGACAACCTCATCCTGCAGCAGAAGGCGGCCGAGAGCGGGGCGCAGCCTCTCTCCGAGCTGCCCCCCGCGGCCGAATAAGCCGACGACCCAGTGCCTTGAACCAGAAGGGGCCGCCCATGGGGCGGCCCCTTTTTGTTGGACGTCATCGATGAGGATTGACGGTCCACCCAGGGCCCGCAACTTCATGAACTTGTAACAGAATGGGTTGACGCGGGGCGAATCCGCCTCTATCAGGCCCTCATTGAACGGCTGGCCGTAGGCAGCAATCGATCGTGAGGCCCAGAGCCTCGATCCAGGCTTCCTAAACGCATCCGACTTCAACAGACGAACACGTGTCAGCCCGGCACGATCGCTTGCTTCGATGCAGGTGATCCTCTGCTTGCAACGGCGCGCCAAAGGCTGACATCAGCCTGGGGCGCGGTTTTGCGTTTCGTCGCACAGTCATGTGCGATGCCGGGGCCGGCCAGAACGAGATTTGGATTTCGACGGTCACCGACGCAGGTGACGCGTTTCGAGAGGATTGGCATGCCGACGATCAACCAGCTGATCGCTCAGCCGCGCAAGGCGCAGAAGAGCCGCAACAAGGTGCCGGCGCTCGACGCCTGCCCGCAGAAGCGTGGCGTCTGCACCCGCGTCTACACGACGACACCGAAGAAGCCGAACTCCGCGCTCCGCAAGGTCGCCAAGGTTCGTCTGACCAACGGCTTCGAGGTCATCGGTTACATCCCGGGCGAGGGCCACAACCTTCAGGAGCACTCCGTGGTGATGATCCGCGGCGGCCGCGTGAAGGACCTTCCGGGCGTGCGCTACCACATCCTGCGCGGCGTGCTCGACACGCAGGGCGTCAAGGGTCGTAAGCAGCGCCGCTCCAAGTACGGCGCCAAGCGTCCGAAGTAAGACCGATATTCGCGCACCCTGTAAGGATGTCGCCGGCCTCCCAGAGGCTCAAGGCGGCCTGCGCAGGGTGGTTTCAAGAAGACCAAGTTTAAGACGGAGCGAGCGATGTCCCGCCGCCATTCTGCCGAGAAGCGTGAGATCATCCCGGACCCGAAGTACGGGGACATCGTGCTGACCAAGTTCATGAACTCGATCATGTACGAGGGAAAGAAGTCGACCGCCGAGCGCATCGTTTACGGCGCCTTCGACATCGTCGAGAACCGCGCCCGTGCAAACCCGATCGAGGTTTTCCGCGCCGCTCTCGAGAACGTCGCTCCGGCGATCGAGGTGCGCTCCCGCCGCGTCGGCGGCGCGACCTACCAGGTCCCCGTCGAGGTGCGCACCGAGCGCCGTCAGGCTCTCGCCATCCGTTGGCTCATCCAGGCGGCCCGCGGCCGCAACGACCGCACCATGGTCGAGCGCCTGTCCGCCGAACTGCTCGACGCCGCCAACAACCGCGGCAACGCCGTGAAGAAGCGTGAAGACACCCACCGGATGGCCGAAGCCAACCGCGCCTTCTCGCACTACCGCTGGTAAGCGGACCCGGACCCTTTCAGGAGCAATCCGATGCCCCGCACGCACGCGATCGAGGACTACCGCAACTTCGGCATCATGGCTCACATCGATGCCGGCAAGACCACGACCACCGAGCGGATCCTCTACTACACCGGCAAGTCCCATAAGATCGGCGAAGTCCATGACGGCGCCGCGACGATGGATTGGATGACGCAGGAGCAGGAGCGTGGCATCACGATCACGTCCGCCGCGACGACCTGCTTCTGGCGCGACAAGCGTCTGAACATCATCGACACCCCCGGCCACGTGGACTTCACCATCGAAGTGGAGCGCTCGCTCCGGGTGCTCGACGGCGCGGTCTGCGTGCTCGACGGCAACCAGGGCGTGGAGCCGCAGACCGAGACCGTCTGGCGCCAGGCCGACAAGTATGACGTGCCCCGCGTCGTGTTCGTCAACAAGATGGACAAGATCGGTGCCGACTTCTTCAAATGCGTGGCCGACATCATTGATCGCGTCGCCGGCAAGCCGGTGTGCCTGCAGCTGCCGATCGGCGCCGAGACGACCTTCAAGGGCGTCATCGACCTGATCAAGATGAAGGCTATCGTCTGGACCTCCGAGAAGCTCGGTGCCGATTTCTCCGAGACGGAGATCCCGGCCGACCTCGCTGACCAGGCCGCCGAGTACCGGATCAAGCTGGTCGAGGCCTGCGTCGAGATGGACGACGACGCCATGTCGGCCTACCTCGACGGCGTCGAGCCCGATGCCGAGACGATGCACCGCCTCGTCCGCACCGCCGTTCAGCGCCGCGCGTTCCATCCGGTGCTCTGCGGTTCGGCCTTCAAGAACAAGGGCGTGCAGCCCCTGCTCGATGCCGTCGTCGATTACCTGCCGTCCCCCGCCGATCGCGGCGAGATCAAGGGCCTCGACTTCAAGACCGAGGAAGAGATCGTCCGTCATCCGTCGGACAGCGATCCCTTCTCCATGCTCGCGTTCAAGATCATGGACGATCCGCACGTCGGAACGATCACGTTCTGCCGCGTCTATTCGGGCAAGATCGAGTCGGGCGCCAACGTCATCAACTCGTCGCGCGACAAGAAAGAGCGCGTCGGTCGCATGCTGCTCATGCACGCCAACAACCGCGAGGACGTGAAGGAAGCCTTCACGGGCGACATCGTCGCGCTGGCCGGTCTCAAGGAGACGCGGACGGGTGACACCCTGTGCGACCCGAAGGACGCCGTCATCCTCGAGAAGATGGAGTTCCCGGAGCCGGTCATCGAGATCGCCGTCGAGCCCAAGTCGAAGGCCGATCAGGAGAAGCTCGGCATCGCCCTCGCCAAGCTTGCTGCCGAGGACCCGTCGTTCCGGGTCTCGACGGACCAGGAGTCGGGCCAGACCATTCTTCGCGGGATGGGCGAGCTCCACCTCGACATCAAGGTCGATATCCTGCGCCGTACCTATATGGTCGACGCGAATATCGGTCAGCCTCAGGTCGCTTATCGTGAGAAGCTCACCAAGCGCACCGAGATCGACTACACCCACAAGAAGCAGACCGGTGGTACCGGTCAGTTCGCTCGGGTGAAGTTCATCGTCGAGCCCAACGAGCCCGGCAAGGGCTTCGAGTTCTCGTCGAAGATCATCGGCGGTACGGTGCCCAAGGAGTACATTCCCGGCGTCGAAAAGGGTCTGAACTCGGTTCTGGGTGCGGGCATCCTGGCAGGCTTCCCGGTCGTCGACATCAAGGTCGAGCTGATCGACGGTGCCTATCACGACGTCGATTCGTCAGCCCTCGCCTTCGAAATCGCCTCCCGTGCGGCGCTCCGTGAAGCCCTCCAGAAGGGTGGTTCGGTGCTCCTTGAGCCGGTGATGAAGGTCGAGGTCGTCTCGCCGGAAGAGTATACCGGTTCGGTGATCGGCGATCTCAACTCCCGCCGTGGCCAGATCCAGGGCCAGGACATGCGCGGCAATGCGAACGTCATCAACGCGATGGTGCCGCTGGCCAACATGTTCGGCTACGTGAACCAGCTGCGGTCCTTCTCCCAGGGCCGCGCCAACTTCACGATGCAGTTCGACCATTACGAAGAGGTGCCGCGCGGCGAGGCCGAGAAGGTCGTCGCCAAGTACGCCTAAGACGGCGGCACCCCACGGGGCGCCACCCGCATCCCTTCAGACGCAACATCAGATCAGACGGAGGCTATCATGGCCAAAGAGAAATTCGCGCGTACGAAGCCGCACTGCAACATTGGCACGATTGGTCACGTGGATCACGGCAAGACGTCGTTGACGGCGGCGATCACGAAGGTTCTGGCCGAGACGGGCGGGGCGACGTTCACGGCGTACGACCAGATCGACAAGGCGCCTGAGGAGAAGGCGCGCGGGATCACGATCTCGACGGCGCACGTGGAGTACGAGACCACGAACCGGCACTACGCGCACGTGGATTGCCCCGGTCACGCCGACTACGTGAAGAACATGATCACGGGCGCGGCGCAGATGGACGGCGCGATCCTGGTGGTGTCGGCGGCCGACGGCCCGATGCCCCAGACCCGCGAGCACATCCTGCTGGCCCGTCAGGTCGGCGTGCCGGCCCTGGTGGTGTTCCTGAACAAGGTCGATCTGGTGGACGACGCCGAGCTCCTCGAGCTCGTGGAGATGGAGGTGCGCGAGCTCCTCTCGAAGTACGACTTCCCGGGCGACGACATCCCGATCACCAAGGGCTCGGCCAAGGTGGCGCTGGACAACGGCGACAAGGCGATCGGCCACGACGCGGTGCTGGCGCTGATGGCGAGCGTGGATGCCTACATCCCGCAGCCGGAGCGTCCGATCGACAAGCCGTTCCTGATGCCCATCGAGGACGTGTTCTCGATCTCGGGCCGCGGCACGGTGGTGACGGGTCGCGTCGAGCGCGGCATCGTCAAGGTCGGCGAGACGGTGGAGATCGTGGGCATCCGCGACACCCAGACCACGACGGTCACGGGCGTCGAGATGTTCCGCAAGCTGCTCGACCAGGGCCAGGCCGGCGACAACGTCGGCGTGCTGCTGCGCGGCACCAAGCGCGAGGACGTGGAGCGCGGCCAGGTCGTGTGCAAGCCCGGCTCGGTCAAGCCCCACACCAAGTTCAAGGCCGAGGCCTACATCCTGACCAAGGAGGAGGGCGGCCGCCACACGCCGTTCTTCACCAACTACCGCCCGCAGTTCTACTTCCGCACCACGGACGTGACCGGCGTGTGCGTGCTGCCCGAGGGCACCGAGATGGTGATGCCCGGCGACAGCGTGACCATGGACGTCACCCTGATCGTGCCGGTGGCCATGGAAGAGAAGCTGCGCTTCGCCATCCGTGAAGGCGGACGCACCGTCGGCGCCGGCGTCGTCGCCGCCATCAACGAGTAATCGTCCGTCCCAACGGTCACGTCTGCAGGGAACGATTGAGGGGCGGGTCCTCGCGCCCGCCCCACCATCGCCCCGCCAAGGTTTCAGGTCATGAACGGTCAGAATATTCGTATCCGCCTCAAGGCGTTCGACCATCGCATCCTCGATGCGTCGACCCGCGAGATCGTCTCGACGGCCAAGCGCACCGGCGCCACCATCCGTGGTCCCATCCCGCTGCCGACGCATATCGAGAAGTTCACCGTCAACCGCTCGCCGCACATCGACAAGAAGTCGCGCGAGCAGTTCGAGATGCGCACCCACAAGCGCGTCCTCGATATCGTCGATCCGACGCCCCAGACCGTGGACGCGCTGATGAAGCTCGACCTCGCCGCCGGCGTGGACGTGGAGATCAAGCTCTAAGTCCCGCGGGGATTTAGAGCTTACCGTAGAATCGCGCGAGGGAGACACCTATGCGCTCAGGCGTCATCGCACAGAAGGTCGGCATGACCCGCATCTTTACGGATGCAGGCGAACATGTCCCCGTCACAGTGCTCAAAATCGATCAATGCCAGGTGGTTGCCCACCGTACCGTCGAGAAGAACGGCTACGTCGCCCTTCAGGTCGGCGTCGGCAAAGCCAAGGTGAAGAACGTGTCGGCTGCCGAGCGCGGCCGGTTCGCGGTCGCCAAGGTCGAGCCCAAGCAGAAGCTCGCCGAGTTCCGCGTGTCCGAGGACAAGCTGATCCCGGTCGGCGCCGAGATCACCGCCGATCACTTCATCCCGGGCCAGTTCGTCGACGTGACGGGCACCACCACGGGTAAGGGGTTCGCCGGCGGTATGAAGCGCTGGAACTTCGGCGGTCTGCGCGCCACCCACGGCGTGTCCATCTCGCACCGCTCGATCGGTTCGACCGGTGGCCGTCAGGATCCGGGCAAGACCTTCAAGAACAAGAAGATGCCCGGTCACATGGGCGTCGACCGGGTCACAACCCAGAACCTGCGCGTCGTGCGTACGGATCCTGAGCGCGGCCTCATCCTCGTCGAGGGCGCCGTTCCGGGTGTCGCCGGCGGCTGGATCCAGATCCGCGACGCGGTGAAGCGTAAGCTCCCCGCGGACGTTCCGCAGCCGGGCAAGTTCCGTGAGCAGGGCGCTTCCGCTCCCGCCACCGAGGCTCCCGCTTCCGAGGAGAACGCGTGATGAAGCTCGATATCTCCACGCTCGATGGCGCCGGTGCCGGTTCCGTCGACCTGGACGAGACCATCTTCGGTCTCGAGCCCCGGGCCGATCTGCTCCAGCGCATGGTGCGCTGGCAGCTCGCCAAGCGTCAGGCCGGCACCCATGCGGTCAAGAACCGCTCGGATGTGAACCGGACGCGCAAGAAGCTGTATAAGCAGAAGGGCACCGGTAACGCCCGTCACGGCGCAGCCTCCGCCCCGCAGTTCCGCGGTGGTGGACGCGCCTTCGGTCCGGTCGTGCGCAGCCATGCTCACGATCTGCCCAAGAAGGTCCGTGCGCTCGCCCTGAAGCACGCGCTCTCCGCGAAGGTGAAGGATTCGACCCTCATCATCGTCGACGACGTGAAGCTCGCCGAGGGCAAGACCAAGGCGCTCGTCGAGCGCTTCGAGAAGATGGGCCTGTCCAGCGCCCTGATCATTGGCGGTGCCGAGGTGGACGTGAACTTCGCACGCGCCGCCCGCAACATCCCGCAGATCGACGTGCTGCCGATCCAGGGCATCAACGTGTACGACATCCTGCGTCGCGAGAAGCTCGTGCTGACCCGCGCAGCGATCGATGCGCTGGAGGCGCGTTTTCAATGAGTGCCGATCCGCGCCACTACGATATCATCGTCTCCCCGGTCATCACCGAGAAGGCGACGAACCTCACCGAACAGAACAAGGTCGTGTTCCGGGTTTCCCCGAAGGCGACCAAGCCGCAGATCAAGGAAGCGGTCGAGAAGCTGTTCGACGTCAAGGTCACGGGCGTGAACACGCTCGTCACCAAGGGCAAGAAGAAGATCTTCCGCGGACTTCGCGGACAGCGTTCGGACGTGAAGAAAGCGATCGTAACCCTCGCCGAGGGTGAGACGATCGACGTCACGACCGGCCTCTGAGACAAGTCGGGTTAAGGATTACCACCGATGGCCTTGAAGACATTCAAACCGGTCACGCCGAGCCTTCGCCAGCTCGTGCTCGTCGACCGCCGTGAGCTCTACAAGGGCAAGCCGGTCAAGAAGCTCACCGAGGGCAAGTCGTCGTCCGGCGGCCGCAACAACCTCGGCCGCATCACGGTCCGCTTCCGTGGCGGCGGTCACAAGCGCACGCTCCGCAACGTGGACTTCAAGCGTCGCGAGCAGATGGGCGTGTCCGCCACGGTCGAGCGGATCGAGTACGATCCGAACCGGACCGCATTCATCGCGCTGATCGCCTTCCCCGACGGCACGCAGAGCTACATCCTGGCTCCGCAGCGCCTGTCGCCGGGCGACAAGGTGATCGCGGCCGAGCAGGTCGACATCAAGCCCGGCAATGCCGGTCCGGTCGGCAACATGCCCGTGGGCACGATCGTCCACAACGTCGAGCTCAAGATCGGCAAGGGCGGCGCCATTGCCCGCTCCGCCGGCAACTACGCCCAGATCGTCGGCCGCGATCAGGGCTACGTCACGCTCCGCCTGAACTCGGGCGAACAGCGCCTGGTCCACGGTCAGTGCTTCGCCAGCGTCGGTGCGGTCTCGAACCCGGACCACATGAACATCTCGCTCGGCAAGGCCGGCCGCAACCGCTGGCTCGGCAAGCGCCCGCACGTGCGCGGCGTCGCCATGAACCCGGTCGACCATCCGCACGGCGGCGGTGAGGGACGTACCTCCGGCGGCCGTAACCCGGTCACGCCTTGGGGCGTTCCCACGAAGGGGAAGAAGACCCGCTCGAACAAGCGGACCGACGTCTTCATCCTGTCCAGCCGTCATAACCGTAAGAAGTAACGCCCATGGCACGCTCGCTCTGGAAGGGGCCGTTCATCGACGGCTACCTCCTCAAGAAGGCTGAAGCCGCTCGCGGTTCCAGCCGTAACGAAGTCATCAAGATCTGGAGCCGCCGCTCCACGATCCTGCCGCAGTTCGTTGGGCTCACCTTCGGTGTGCACAACGGGCAGAAGCACATCCCGGTGTACGTCTCCGAGGAAATGGTCGGCCACAAGTTCGGCGAGTTCTCGCCGACCCGCACCTTCCACGGTCACGCAGCCGACAAGAAGTCGAAGAGGCGCTGATCATGGGCAAGCCCGCCACTCCCCGCGCGCTCCCCGAGAACGAGGCTCAGGCCGTCGCGCGCATGCTGCGCGTCAGCCCCCAGAAGCTCAATCTCGTCGCGCAGCTCATTCGCGGCAAGAAGGTCGACTCGGCTCTCGCCGATCTCGAGTTCTCCCGCAAGCGGATCGCCCGCGAGGTCAAGAAGTGCCTCGAGAGCGCCATCGCCAATGCCGAGAACAACCATAACCTGGACGTCGACGATCTCGTCGTCTCCCAGGCGTTCGTCGGCAAGGCGCTCGTGCTGAAGCGGTTCCACGCCCGTGCGCGTGGCCGCGGCGCCCGTATCCTGAAGCCCTTCGCGAACCTCACCATCGTGGTGCGCGAAGTCCCGACCGCCGAAGCGGCGTGAGGAGGACCTGATGGGCCAGAAAGTCAATCCGATCGGTCTTCGGCTCGGTATCAACCGGACCTGGGACTCCCGCTGGTTCGCCCAGAAGGGTGAATACGCGAAACTGATGCACGAGGACGTCGCCATCCGCGCCGCCCTCATGAAGCAACTCAAGCAGGCCGCCGTCTCGAAGATCGTGATCGAGCGTCCGCACCGGAAATGCCGCGTCACCATCCACTCGGGTCGTCCGGGCGTGGTCATCGGCAAGAAGGGCGCGGATATCGAGAAGCTGCGCAAGCTGGTCGGTACGCTCACCAAGGCCGACGTGACGATCAACATCGTCGAGGTGCGCAAGCCCGAGATCGATGCCACGCTCGTGGCCGACTCGATTGCCCAGCAGCTCGAGCGTCGCGTTGCGTTCCGCCGCGCCATGAAGCGCGCCGTTCAGTCGGCGATGCGTCTGGGCGCCGAGGGCATCCGCATCAACTGCTCGGGCCGTCTCGGCGGCGCCGAGATCGCTCGGCAAGAGTGGTACCGCGAGGGTCGCGTCCCTCTGCACACCCTCCGCGCCGACGTCGACTACGGCGTTGCGACGGCCTTCACGACCTACGGGACGTGCGGCATCAAGGTGTGGGTGTTCAAGGGCGAGATCCTCGAGCACGACCCGATGGCACAGGACAAGAAGGCGCAGGAAGAGGGTGGCCGTTCGGGCGGCCGTCGCGAGCGCGATGGTGAGGGTGGCCGCGAGCGCGGCCGGCGCGAGCACGCCTAACGGCGCGTTCGTGACCCCGTCACCCAGAAAGGTGTTGAGAGGCTGCCATGTTGCAACCCAAGAAGACCAGGTTCCGTAAGCAGTTCAAGGGTCGCATCCACGGTGCGGCCAAGGGCGGCTTCGACCTCAACTTCGGGACCTTCGGCCTGAAGGCCGTCGAGCCCGAGCGCATCACCGCGCGCCAGATCGAGGCGGCTCGCCGCGCGATCACGCGTGAGATGAAGCGCCAAGGCCGCGTCTGGATCCGGATCTTCCCGGATGTGCCGGTCACCGCCAAGCCCACCGAAGTCCGCATGGGCTCCGGTAAGGGTGCACCCGAGTTCTGGGCTGCCCGTGTGCATCCCGGACGTATCATGTTCGAAGTCGACGGCGTGGCCGAGGACGTTGCGAAGGAGGCCCTGCGCCTCGGCGCGGCGAAGCTCCCGATCCGCACGCGCGTCGTTCAGCGCATCGCTGATTGAGAGGGAGGGGATCATGAAGTCGTCGCAGAGACAGTCGGATCTGGCCGCCCTGTCGCCCGATCAGCTGAACGATGAGTTGCTGAACCTGAAGAAGGAGCAGTTCAACCTGCGCTTCCAGGGCGCCACCGGCCAGCTTGAGAACGTCGCGCGCGTCCGCGAAGTCCGCCGCGATATCGCCCGCGTTCGTACGCTTCAGCGTCAGAAGACGCTGAAGTCGGCGCAGGCCTGAGGAGTACATCATGCCGAAGCGCGTATTGCAGGGCGTCGTCGTCAGCGACAAGGGTGAGAAGACCATCGTCGTGAAGGTGGAGCGTCGCTTCACCCATCCGGTGATGAAGAAGACCGTCCGTCGCTCGAAGAACTACCACGCCCACGACGAAGCCAACGTCGCCAAGGTCGGTCAGACCGTCTCGATCGAGGAGTGCCGTCCGTTCTCGAAGACCAAGACCTGGAAGCTCGTCGAGGGCGCCAGCTCGGAAGCGGTCTCCGCCGAAGCTTGATCGTCATGCACGGTCGAGGAGACGGGCGCAGGGTTCTGCGCCCGTTTTTTTGTGCCTGCTCCGCATCGGTGTGCCGAACCCGAGTCGTTTCGGGTGGTCGCTACCAGAATTCTGATCTCGTTCGACAGAGGATTCGAGGATCCGCCGTGTCCAGGCGGTCCTCGTGACCTTGGGTGCGAGACGAGGGGGATGGTCGCGTGGCGGACAGCCTGAACAGTGCCTGCGGACTTCTCGTCGCGTTCTTCGGCGCACGCGAAATCGACGGCATCGTCACCAGCCAGCGCAGCTTCGGTCTGCACCTGTTGCCGGACATCCAGGCTGCAGCGCTCGGAATGCTGTCGCGGCTCAATGTCGTGCGCACCGGTCTTCATCAGCCTGAGCTGCGCGATCCCCTGACGATCTCCAGCCTCCTGGTACGCTGTGGGGCGCGGCCGGTCGCGATCGCGCCCCCCGAGTTCCATGAGTTCGATCTCGGCGATGCGAAGCCTTTCGAGGCGCTGAGCAATGCATTGTGGCTGTTCCGGATCTCGAACCGTCCGGCGGCTGTCCTGCTCTCTCGGTCATGGTCCGCGCAGGAGGGGCGCGTCGTGCGGCTCGAAGTGGCGACGCTGCCCGATGCGACGTCCGTCGGATTCGCCCGCGATTTTCTCTCGTCGATCCAGGACGCCGCGGCTGGATCGACGCGCTATCGTGGCAAGGTCGTTACGCTCGATCCCCCGTCGGAAGCGGGAATGCGTGTCCGCCGGTCGGCGTCGGTGACGCGGGCCCAGGTCATTCTCGACGACCCGACGATGGCGCGACTCGATCATCACGTCTTCGCATTCGATCGCCATCGCGGAGATCTCAGGCGGTTCGGGCAATCGACCTGCCGGGGACTGCTGCTCTACGGACCTCCCGGTAACGGAAAGACCCACGTTACCCGCTACGTCGCTTCGAACCTGCCCGATCGCACGACCGTCTTGGTGACGCCCGATGGTGGGCGGTGCCTGGGCGATCAGTTGCAGCTTGCGCGTAGCTTCCAGCCCAGCCTGGTGGTCCTCGAGAACGTCGACCGGATCGGTCACGATCGACAGGCTCCCAAGGGCTCGACCGAGACGGGCGGGCTTCAGAGCCTGCTGAGCGAGATGGAACGCCTTTCGGCCGACGCAGATATCCTGTTCCTCTTCACTGCGAATCATCCGCGGAATATCGACCCGGCCCTGATCTCACAGCCGGGGCGGATCGACGTGGCGATCGAGATTGCCTGCCCGGATGCCTCGTGCCGTGCCCGCCTGCTCACCCTGTTCGGCGCGTCCCTGATCTTCGACCCTGGGGCCCTTCCGGAAATCGTCGCGCGCACCGAGGGCGCGAGTGCGGCCTATCTGAAGGAAATGGTCTACCGGCTCGCCCTCGCAGCCTTGACCACCGAGATGGGGAATCGGATCACCCGCCGCAGCGTGGCCGTCGTCCTCGGCGAGGCGATCGACAGCCAGGCCCGCCTCGACCGGGGTGTGGTCGAACTCGCCGACGTTCCGGCGCGCCGGCCGGATCTGCGCATGGCGGCATCGGGCGGGCGAAGCGCCGATCTCTGAGCCGGGTCGGCAATTGACCCTTGCACAGATCCACGCCCTGGTGTATCCGGCGTGCCTTCGCGACATTTGAGAGGGGTGTTCGCACCCCTCGTACGCGGCGGCCGTGCCGGTGTGTCAAACACCGATTGCGCGGTGCTTTACATGAGCCGGGGACATCAGATCCCCATCAGGCGTCGTCCGCCGGACAATACCGTCCGCGTGCGGAAACCCGCCTGAAACAAGGAAAGGTCACTGCCCGTGATCCAGATGCAGACGAATCTGGACGTCGCCGACAACTCTGGTGCGCGCCGCGTGATGTGCATCAAGGTTCTGGGCGGGTCGAAGCGTAAATACGCCGGTGTCGGCGACATCATCGTGGTCTCGGTCAAGGAAGCAATTCCCCGTGGTCGCGTGAAGAAGGGCGACGTCATGAAGGCGGTCGTCGTGCGCACCGCCAAGGAAGTGAAGCGTCCCGACGGTTCGGTGATCCGCTTCGACAAGAACGCAGCCGTTCTGATCAACAATCAGAAGGAGCCGATCGGCACCCGCATCTTCGGACCGGTGCCGCGCGAGCTGCGCGCCCGCAACCACATGAAGATCATCTCGCTCGCGCCGGAGGTGCTGTGATGGCCGCCAAGGTCAAGAAAGGCGACAAGGTCGTCGTCCTTACCGGTCGTGACAAGGGTCGCTCCGGCGAGGTCATCCAGGTGCTCCCGAAGGAAGATCGCGCGTTCGTTCGCGGCATCAACTTGGTGAAGAAGCACCAGAAGCAGACGCAGAACCAGGAAGGCGGCATCGTCTCCAAGGAAGCTGCGATTCACCTCTCCAACATCGCTGTCGCCGACCCGAAGGATGGTCAGCCCACGCGCGTTGGTTTCCGCATTCTCGACGACGGCCGCAAAGTCCGGTTCGCCAAGCGCTCGGGGGATCTGATCGATGGCTGAGAAGAACACTGACGGGTACACCCCGCGCCTGCGCAAGCACTACGACGAAGTGGTGCGCCAGAAGCTGATCGAAGAGTTCGGCTACAAGAACCCCATGCAGGTTCCGGTCATCGAGAAGATCGTGATCAACATGGGCGTCGGCGAGTCGACCGCCGATTCCAAGAAGGCCACCGTCGCTGCCGGCGACCTGGCGCTGATCGCCGGCCAGAAGCCGGTCATCACCCGGGCCCGCAAGGCCATCGCGACCTTCAAGGTCCGCGAGGGCATGCCGATCGGCTGCAAGGTCACGCTGCGCAAGCAGCGCATGTACGAGTTCATGGATCGCCTGATCACGATCGCGCTCCCGCGCGTCCGCGATTTCCGCGGCCTGAACCCGCGCTCCTTCGACGGCAACGGCAACTACGCCCTGGGTCTGAAGGAGCACCTCGTGTTCCCGGAGATCTCGTACGACAAGGCCGAGGCCACCTGGGGCATGGACATCGTCATCCAGACGACCGCCCGCACCGATGCTGAGGCGCGCGCGCTCCTCACGCAGTTCCGATTCCCGTTCCGGCAGTGAGCCCCCGCTAGGGTCTCATACGCGGACACCGGAGAGAGAAATGGCAAAGAAAAGCTCGATCGAGAAGAACAAGCACCGCGAAGCGCTGGTGAAGCTCTACGCTCCCAAGCGCAAGGCGCTGCTTGCCACGGCGAATGACGAGTCCCTCGAGATGGAGGAGCGCTTCGAGGCGCGCCTCAAGCTCGCGGAACTGCCCCGCAACTCGTCCCCCACCCGCGTCCGCAACCGTTGCGGCATGACCGGCCGTCCGCGCGCCTTCTATCGCAAGATGGGCATCTCGCGCATCGCGCTGCGCGAACTCGGCAACCAGGGTCTGATCCCCGGTCTCGTCAAGTCGAGCTGGTAAGGAGCAACCACCATGGTCAACGATCCCGTGGGTGATATGCTCACCCGCATCCGCAACGGTCAGCAGCGCCGCCGCAACGTCGTCCAGACGCCCGGCTCCCGCCTGCGTGCCAGCGTGCTCGACGTCCTCAAGTCCGAGGGCTACATCCGCGACTACGCGACCACGGATTACGGCAATGGCCGGACCGAGTTCGCGATCGAGCTGAAGTACTACGACGGCCAGCCCGTCATCCGCTCGATCCAGCGCGTGTCGAAGCCCGGCCGCCGTGTCTACTCGTCGGTCGGCGAGTTGCCGCGCGTCGCCGACGGCCTCGGCGTCACCATCGTGTCCACCCCGCAGGGCGTCATGGCCGACCACGAGGCGCGCGAGCGCAACGTCGGCGGCGAAGTGCTCTGCAAGGTGTTCTGATCTCGGACTTGGAGGAATAAGGCGATGTCTCGCGTAGGCAAGAAGCCCGTTCCCGTCCCGTCCGGCGTGACGGCCACGGTGACCGGTCAAACGGTGAAGATGAAGGGCTCCAAGGGCGAGCTTCAGTACGTCGTTCCCAACGTGGTCGACGTGAAGTTCGAGGACGGCGCCGTCTCGGTGCAGCCCAAGAACCAGACCAAGGAGGCCCGCTCGCTCTGGGGCACCTCCCGCGCACAGGTGGCGAACCTCGTCGAGGGCGTCTCCAAGGGCTTCGAGAAGAAGCTCGAGATCACCGGCGTGGGTTACCGCGCCGCGATGGCCGGCAAGGCTCTGAAGCTCTCGCTCGGCTACAGCCACGACATCGAGTACGAGATCCCGACAGGGATCACGATTGCGGTGCCGAAGCCCACCGAGATCGTCATCTCCGGCATCGACCGGCAGGTGGTCGGCCAGGTGGCCGCCGAGATCCGCGACTATCGCGGCCCTGAGCCCTACAAGGGCAAGGGCGTGAAGTACGCGGGAGAGTTCATCTTCCGCAAGGAAGGCAAGAAGAAGTAAGGGCCGCCGAACATGTCACGCAAAATCGATGCACTCGACCGCCGCAAGGCGCGTGTGCGCCGCGCGCTGCGGGCGGCGGCCAATGGACGGCCCCGGCTCTCGGTGTTCCGTTCCTCGAAGCAGATCTACGTTCAGGTCATCGACGACGCGGCGGGCAAGACGCTCGCGTCGGCTTCGAGCCTCGAGAAGGATCTGCGCACCGATCTCAAGACCGGTGCCGACGTCTCGGCCGCCCAGGCCGTCGGCAAGCTCGTCGCCGAGCGCGCCAAGGCTGCGGGCGTCACCCAGGTGATCTTCGATCGCTCGGGCTACCTCTATCACGGGCGCGTCAAGGCGCTCGCCGACGCCGCCCGTGAGGGTGGCCTCGAGTTCTAAGAATGGCGGAGGAGGGCGGCGCAGGCCGCTCTCCGTTCCGAACGATTCAAGCGAGCGGGTCCGCCACCCGCGTCAGTGAGATGGATATTCAGTATGGCACGTGAACGTGAAGGCGGTGGCCGCGGCCGCCGCGATGAGCGCGAGGAGCGCGACAGCGAGTTCGTGGACAAGCTCGTCCACATCAACCGCGTCGCCAAGGTGGTGAAGGGCGGCCGTCGCTTCGGCTTCGCAGCCCTCGTCGTCGTCGGCGACCAGAAGGGCCGCGTCGGCTTCGGCCACGGCAAGGCCCGTGAGGTTCCCGAGGCGATCCGCAAGGCGACGGAAGCCGCCAAGCGTGGTCTGGTCCGCGTGGCGCTTCGCGAGGGCCGCACCCTGCACCACGACGTCTACGGTCGTCATGGCGCCGGCAAGGTCATCCTCCGCGCCGCCCCCCAGGGCACCGGTATCATCGCCGGCGGCCCGATGCGCGCCGTCTTCGAGACGCTGGGCATGCAGGACGTGGTGGCCAAGAGCCTCGGCTCCTCGAACCCCTACAACCTCGTGCGCGCCACCTTCGAGGCGCTCAAGAACGAGGACAGCCCGCGCTCCGTCGCGGCCCGTCGCGGTCTCAAGGTGTCGGCCCTCCAGGCCCGTCGCCGTGATGCCGATCCGTCCGACATGTCCGAAGCCGCCGTCGCGTAAGGGGAGGGTCCAATGGCACAGAAGACTCTCCGCATCGAGCAGATTGGTTCGCCGATCCGCCGCGAAGGCGACCAGCGCGCAACGCTGATCGGCCTCAAGCTCAACAAGCTGCACCGGGTTTCCGAGCTGGAGGATACCCCCTCCGTGCGCGGCATGATCCGCAAGGTGCAGCACCTCGTGCGCGTCCTTGGCGACGCGGCCTGAGGGAGGGCATCATGAAACTGAATGAACTCCGCGACAACGACGGCGCCACCAAGAACCGGATGCGCGTCGGACGGGGCATCGGCTCCGGCAAGGGCAAGACCGCAGGACGCGGCGTGAAGGGTCAGAAGGCCCGCACCGGCGTCTCCATCAAGGGCTTCGAGGGTGGCCAGATGCCGTTGCATCGTCGCCTTCCGAAGCGCGGCTTCAACAATCTGTACTCCACGGACCTGAACGAGGTGAACCTCGGCCGCGTCCAGCAGGCTGTCGATGCCGGTCGCATCGAGGCGGGCGCCACCGTCACCGTCGAGACCCTGATCGCCGCCGGCATCTGCGCCCGCGCCCGTGACGGCGTGAAGCTCCTCGGCGTCGGCGAGCTCACCACCAAGCTGACCTTCGAGGTCACCCGCGCGTCGAAGTCGGCGATCGAGGGTGTCGAGAAGGCTGGCGGTTCGGTCGCCGTGACGTATGGCGACGGCGTCTCGACCCGGGGCAAGCCCGCCCGCGTGGTTGCGTAGCCCAACGCCAGACTTTAAGTCGAAGCTCTGAGCGGCGGCCCGTGCAACCTCGCGCGTGGCCGCCGTATCAGTTTATGGGGAGCTTCGGCTCCCGTGCGGATCGATATCAGGAACCGGTGCCATGGCCTCAGCCGCCGAGCAGCTTGCCGCGAACCTCAATTTCGGGGCCATCGCCAAGGCCGACGAGCTCAAGAAGCGCATCTGGTTCACGCTGGGCGCGCTCATCGTGTTCCGTCTCGGGACCTATATCCCGATCCCGGGCATCGACCCGGAGCAGTTCGCGCGGAACTTCCAGCAGCAATCGGGCGGCGTGCTCGGGCTGTTCAACATGTTCTCCGGCGGTGCCGTCGAGCGCATGGCGATCTTCGCGCTCAACATCATGCCGTACATCTCGGCCTCCATCATCATCCAGCTCCTGACCTCGGTGATTCCGAGCCTCGAGACGCTGAAGAAGGAGGGTGAATCGGGCCGCAAGGTCATCAACCAGTACACCCGCTACCTCACGGTGGTGCTGGCGCTGGTTCAGTCCTGGGGCATCGCCTTCGGCCTCCAGGGCTCGAGCGCCGCGATCGAACCCGGTCCCTTCTTCATCCTGTCCACGGTCATCACCCTGACCGGCGGTACGCTGTTCCTAATGTGGATCGGCGAGCAGATCACCTCGCGCGGCATCGGCAACGGCTCCTCGCTGATCATCTTCGCCGGCATCGTGGCCCACCTGCCGGTGGCGATCGTCGGCGCCCTGGAGCTCAGCCGCACTGGCGCGCTCTCCTCGGCCGTCATCCTCGGCATGGGCGTGGCCGCCGTCGCGCTCGTCTACTTCATCGTGTTCATGGAGCGCGCCCAGCGCCGGCTGCTGATCAACTACCCGAAGCGCCAGGTCGGCAACCGCATGTACGAGGGCCAGACCTCGTTCCTGCCGCTGAAGCTCAACACCGCCGGCGTCATCCCGCCGATCTTCGCCTCGTCGCTGCTGCTCCTGCCCGCCACCGTGGCGAGCTTCTCGGCCAACAACGGCGGCACCGGCGTCCTGGCGACGATCACGACCTATATCGGCCACGGCCGGCCGCTCTACATGGTCCTCTACGCCGCCCTGATCATCTTCTTCGCGTTCTTCTACACCGCGGTGGTCTTCAACCCGGAGGAGACGGCAGACAATCTGAAGAAGCACGGCGGCTTCATTCCCGGCATCCGCCCGGGCGAGCGCACGGCGGCCTTCATCGACAAGGTTCTGACCCGCATCACCCTGATCGGGGCGCTGTACCTGACTTTCGTCTGTCTGGTGCCCGAGATCCTGGCATCGTATTCCTCGGCGGCCATCGGCTTCGGCGGCACCTCCCTGCTCATCGTGGTCTCGGTGACGATGGATACGGTGGCGCAGATCCACGGGCACCTGATGGCCCATCAATACGAAGGCCTCGTCAAGAAGGCCAAGCTGCGTGGGGCGACCCGCCGACGCTAAGGGCGATGCGGTGCAGGCTTCAAGCGCACCGCAACCCTTGCTAGAATTCCGAGACCCGGCGTTTCGCAGGATCGCCGGATATCCAAGCAGAACGGACCTGAGGAAACGACACCATGCGCATCATCCTGCTTGGGCCGCCCGGCGCGGGGAAGGGGACGCAGTCCGAGCGGATCGTAGCACGCTACGGCATTCCTCAGCTCTCCACCGGCGACATGCTACGGGCAGCCGTCGCCGCCGGTACGCCGGTCGGCCTGCAGGCCAAGAGCGTGATGGAATCGGGTGGTCTGGTGTCCGACGCCATCGTGGTCGGGATCGTCGCCGACCGCATCGAAGAGGCGGATGCCAAGCCGGGCTTCATCCTCGACGGCTTCCCGCGCACGGTGGAGCAGGCGAAGGCCCTCGATGCCATGCTGTCGCAAAAGGGAATTGCCCTCGACACCGTCATCGAGTTCGTCGTTGACGAGGAGGCTCTGGTCGGCCGCATCGCCAAGCGCGCCGAGGAGACCGCAGCCCGCGGTCAGCCGGTGCGGAAGGACGACACGCCCGAGGTCTTCAAGACTCGCCTGGACGCCTATCGCAAGCAGACCGCGCCCCTGTCCGACTACTATGCCGGCACCGGGCTGCTGCAGACCATCGACGGCATGAAGCCGGTCGACGCCGTCACGGAGGATCTGGTGGCGATCCTCGACCGGCACACCGCTTCGGCGGAGTCCTGATCGGTCAAGCCGACGGTCCGGCCTCCGGCCCGCGACCTTTGCGGATTGATTTAGTCACCCGGGTTGACACATTCCCCGGCCCGCGCTAGTGGGCCGGTCTTCGTTCAGAGGAAGTGGGTCCGGATCGCCTCTCTTAGAGGTCGATGCGGGCCGATTTGTCGTTTTGGACGGCGCGCAGGGGCCGGTCTCCACCGGACGCGCGTGACACCCGGCCCGGCCTCAGGTCCGGCGCCCCATGGAGAGACACCTTGGCTCGTATCGCTGGCGTTAACATTCCGACCAACAAGCGCGTCGTCATCGCGCTGCAGTACATCCACGGCATCGGCCCCAAGAAGGCCGAGGAGATCACCGGCAAGGTCGGGATCCCGGCCGAGCGTCGCGTGAATCAGCTGACCGACGCCGAGGTGCTGTCGATCCGCGAGACCATCGACCGCGATTACATCGTCGAGGGCGATCTGCGCCGCGAAGTCTCGATGAACATCAAGCGCCTGATGGATCTCGGCTGCTACCGCGGCCTGCGCCATCGCCGCAACCTGCCGGTCCGCGGCCAGCGCACGCACACCAACGCGCGCACCCGCAAGGGCAAGTCCAAGCCGATCGCCGGCAAGAAGAAGTAATCGATCCGAACCGGGAGTCCGTTCTTCGGGCGGTCTCCTGACGTCGGCGCCAGGATCCCTGTGCGCCCAGTCCTGCGTCGCGGCACGGTGTTCCAAATCCGTGCCGCCGGCATCCGAGAAGACTCCCGAGCGCCTGGAATGACGGGCGCGCCTGAAGGACGAGAGAACACATGGCCAAGGAAACCACCCGCGTCCGTCGCCGCGAACGCAAGAACATCGTCTCGGGCGTCGCGCACGTGAACGCGTCGTTCAACAACACGATGGTCACCATCACCGACGCCCAGGGCAACACCATCTCGTGGTCGTCCGCCGGTGCCATGGGCTTCAAGGGTTCGCGCAAGTCGACCCCCTACGCCGCCCAGGTTGCCGCTGAGGATGCTGCCCGCAAGGCTGCCGAGCACGGCATGCGCACCCTCGAGGTCGAAGTGTCCGGTCCGGGTTCGGGTCGTGAATCGGCCCTGCGCGCGCTCCAGGCCGCCGGCTTCACCGTGACGTCGATCCGTGACGTGACGTCGATCCCGCACAACGGCTGCCGCCCGCGCAAGCGTCGTCGCGTCTGAGGCGCGACCAACGCGAACCTTTGGGGCCTGTTACGGAGACGCGCGTGTCGAATGCTCAGAATCCGCTTCCGGGTGTGCTGCGGTGGAGCTTGGGTGACCTGACGGTCACGGTGATGAATGACGGCTACCTTCAGGGTTCGCTGGATCTCGTCACCGGGATCGATCGTGCGGAGGCCGGCGCCTTACAGGCCGCTGGCTTTCGCGCGCAGGATCCCCGGATCACGCTCAACGCATTCCTGATCACGGGTCCGGGGCGCAAGCCGCTCCTCATCGACAGCGGGATGGGCCATTTCGGTGGCCCGTCCCTCGGTGGCGTTCCAGCGGCTCTCGCCGCGGCCGGCGTTTCGCCGGACAGCATCGAGACGGTCCTGCTCACGCATCTGCATCCCGACCATGCCGGCGGGCTGATCCGGGATGACGGTTCGGCGGCCTACCCGAATGCCGAACTCGTGGTTCATGCCGACGAAGCGGCGCACTGGCTCGACGACGGCGCGCTGTCACGGGCGCCGGACGGCGCGAAGCCCTATTTCGAGATGGCCCGCCAGGCGACCGCGCCTTACGGCGGACGTCTGCGCACGGTCACGAGCGGCAGCGTGGCAGCGGGGATCGAGGCGATTCCCCTGCCGGGCCATACGCCGGGCCATACCGGCTACCGCATCACGTCGGGCGACGCGTCGCTTTTGATGTGGGCGGACATCATTCACCTGCCGGCGATCCAGTTCAAGCAGCCGGAAGCCGGTATGGTCTTCGACGTCGACGGGGATCAGGCACGCGCCGTGCGTCGCCGGATGCTCGACGCCGTTTCGGGTGACCGAACCTTCGTGGCGGGTGCCCATCTGGAGTTTCCGGCCCTGGGCTACGTCGCCCGGGACGGGGCCACCTACAGCTTCGTTCCGGAGCTCTGGGTCGCGGCCCAGTAACGGTTCGCGCCTGACGCGGACGCAACAATTTCCAGCCCGCCGGGCGCCGATGGCGCGGTGTCGACGGGCAATGCGTGGACCACCCATGTGGCCCGCGCCGATCTTGCGAGAGGTAGCATCGTGGTCATTCAGAAGAACTGGCAAGAGCTCATCAAGCCGAACAAGCTCCAGGTCTCGACCGGGCACGACCCCAAGCGGGTCGCCACCGTCGTCGCGGAGCCCCTCGAGCGCGGCTTCGGCACCACGCTCGGCAACTCGCTCCGCCGCGTGCTGCTGTCCTCGCTCCAGGGCGCGGCCGTGACCTCGGTGCAGATTGACGGCGTGCTGCACGAATTCTCGTCGATCCCCGGCGTGCGCGAGGACGTCACCGACATCGTCCTCAACATCAAGACGATCGCCATCCGCTCGCAGACCGAGGCCCCCAAGCGCCTGACCCTGCGCAAGACCGGTCCCGGCGTCGTCACCGCCGGCGACATCGGCACGGTGGGCGACGTTCAGATCCTGAACCCCGACCTCGTGATCTGCACGCTCGATGACGGCGCTGAGATCCGGATGGAGTTCACGGTCGCCACCGGCAAGGGCTACGTCCCGGCTGAGCGGAACCGTCCCGAGGATGCGCCGATCGGCTTGATCCCGGTCGACGCCCTGTTCTCGCCCGTCACCAAGGTGTCCTACCGCATCGAGACCACCCGCGAGGGCCAGGATCTCGACAAGGACAAGCTGACGATGACGATCGAGACCAACGGCGCCGTGTCGCCGGAGGATGCCCTGGCCTACGCCGCGCGCATCATCCAGGACCAGCTCCAGGTGTTCGTGAACTTCGAGGAGCCCCGCAAGGAGGAGGCGCAGCCGCTCGCGCCGCAGCTCCCCTTCAACCCGGCCCTGCTCAAGAAGGTCGACGAGCTCGAGCTCTCGGTGCGTTCGGCGAACTGCCTGAAGAACGACAACATCGTCTACATCGGCGACCTCATCCAGAAGTCCGAGGGCGAGATGCTGCGCACCCCGAACTTCGGCCGCAAGTCGCTCAACGAGATCAAGGAAGTGCTGGCCGCGATGGGCCTCCACCTCGGCATGGACATCCCCGGCTGGCCGCCGGAGAACATCGAGGACCTCGCCAAGCGCTTCGAAGAGCACTACTAGGCGCACGGCGCGTCCGCCTCAGCCGGATGCGGCGATGGCCTTGCGCCGTTGCCGCATCCGGCAGGCATTGCGGGGGTTAGCCCGACGCGGACGCCCAGAACGAATCCCGCCGCGGGGTCATGCGGAATGAACAGCCCCGAAGACCATTTCGGAGGGGCGCTTGGCCGTACCGTGGCACGGCGGCCATCAACCAAGGACAGCCATCATGCGTCATGGATTTCGCGGTCGTCGTTTCAACCGCACCACCGAGCACCGCAAGGCGATGTTCGCCAACATGTCGGCCGCGCTGATCAAGCACGAGCAGATCGTCACCACCCTGCCGAAGGCCAAGGATCTGCGTCCGGTCATCGAAAAGCTGATCACCCTCGGCAAGACCGACAGCCTGCACGCCCGCCGCCTCGCCATGTCGCAGATCCGCGACGAGGCCATGGTCCGCAAGCTCTTCGCCGTGATCGGCCCGCGCTACAACACCCGTCCGGGCGGCTACTGCCGTATCATGAAGGCCGGCTTCCGCTACGGCGACAACGCCCCCCTGGCGGTCATCGAGTTCGTCGACCGTGACGTCGACGCGCGCGGTAAGGATTCCGGCCCCATGTTGGTGGACGACGCGGCGTAAGCCTCGCCTCCGTCCGACGACGAAGAAGGCGGCTTCCGGGCCGCCTTTTTTGTTGGCCGGAATGAGCCCGCGCCAAAGCGATTTCCCGCCGCCATGTCCGCCGCGTCAGGCGGCCCGGTCGAGGAGTCGCGAGACTTCCGCTGCAAGATCAGCGGATTCGAAAGGTTTGCGCAGCACCGGCAGGTCAGGCGGGATCGGGATCGCCTCGGCATGGCCGGTGACGATCAGCACGGGCACGTCGGACCAGCGCGCCCGCACGATCTCGGCGAACTCCACGCCGGTCATGCCCGGCATCGCCAGATCGGCGACGACGAGGTCGAAGGTCCCCTGTTCCATCAGCGACAGGGCGGTGGAGCCGTCGCTGGCCTCGCGCTCGCTGTAGCCGAAGCTCGACAGGAACGAGGCCGTCACGTGCCGGACCTCCGGGTCGTCGTCGACGACGAGGATGCGTGCCGCTCGGGCGGCGGGCAGCGCGGCGCCCGGCGTCGCCACCTCGTCGAGATCTGTGGCTTCGACCCGCGGTAAGATAATCTGAACGCGGGTGCCTTCACCCGGTGCACTCTCGATGCGCAGCCGCCCGTGGGATTGCTGGGCGAGGCCGAAGACCATGGCGAGTCCGAGGCCCGTCCCCTGGCCCACCGCCTTGGTGGTGAAGAATGGTTCGCAGACCCGCGCGAGGATCTCCGGGGCGATGCCACTGCCTGCATCGCTGATCTCGACGGACAAATAGGCGCCGGCCGGCAAGTCCGGATCGTCGTCCAGCGCGAAGCTGCGGGTTGCAACGACGATGCGGCCACCTTCCGGCATGGCGTCGCGGGCATTGATGCAGAGGTTGAGGATCGCGAGTTCGAGTTGGTCCGGATCGACGCAGGCGGCCGGTGCCTCGGGGGCGAGGATCGTCTCGACGGTGACGAGACCGCCGAGGCTGCCCGCCAGCAGATCATGCATCCCGGTGATGAGTCCGTTCACGTCGACGGCGCGGGGGCGCAGGTCGCGGGAGCGGCTGAAGCTGAGGAGGCGCTTGGTCAGGGAGGCGCCGCGCTGGGCCGCCTGCATCGCGTTGCCGACGAGGCGCTGGACCCGTGGCTGGTCGGCGACCTTCGGCGCCACGAGTTCGAGGCTGCCGAGGATCGCCATCAGCAGGTTGTTGAAGTCGTGGGCGATGCCGCCGGCCAGGGTCCCCAGCGCCTGCATCTTGTCCGACTGCCGAAGGCGCGCCTCCAGGGACTTCTGGTCGGTGACGTCGCGCTCGATGGTGGCAAGGTGGGTGATCTCGCCCCCCGCGTCGCGGATCGGCACGCGGGTCACGTGGCGCCAGCGCTCGGCTCCGGTCGCCCCCTCGGCGACCAGGCTGTCGCTCGGCTCGCCGGCGGCGATCACGGCGGCATCCGCCCTGCGGATGGCGGCGCCGTCGCCCAGGATCGCATCCTCGGTGCGTCCGAGGCAGCCGGCGACGTCTCCACCGAGACCCGCGGCCTTGCGGGCGTTGAGGCGCACGAAGCGCCCCTCCGCATCCTTGAAGGAGATCGCATCCTCGGCATTGTCCAGGAGGCCGCGCAGCAGCGCCCGCTCCGTCGAGAGGTCCCGTCCGAGCTGATGCCGCTCGAAGGCTTGGCGCACGGTGTTGCGCAGCAGGTTCGCATCCCAGGGCTTGGTGGCGTAGCCGGTAATGCCGCCCTGGTTCAGGGCCGCCACCACCGCGCTCATGTCGGCGTAGCCGGTGAGCAGGATGGCCTGGGCGTCGTGAACCTTGCGTGCCTCGGCCAGCATGGCGTCGCCAGTCATGCCCGGCATGCGCTGATCCGAGAGGATCACGGCGATGTCCGGGTTGCCGGCCAGGATCTGCAGCGCCTCGGCCGGCTTCGTCGTGGTGAGAACGCGGTACTGGTCCTCGAAGAGGTCCTCGAGGGCGATGAGGATGTCGGGTTCGTCGTCGACGGCGAGGATCGTGCCCTGTGACATGCTCAACCCGTCTGCCGTGGGATGCCGATGACGAAACAGGCCCCACCTCCGGGAGCGGCCTCGACGCTGAGCGTGCCGCTATGCGCCTGCACGACACTGTAGGCAATCGCGAGGCCGAGGCCTGTGCCGGACCCGACGGGTTTCGTAGTGAAGAACGGCTCGAAGATCTTCTCGCGCAGCGTCTCGGGGATGCCGGGGCCGGTGTCGCTGATCCGGATGATGTCGGTGTCGGGGAGGCCGCGGGTCTCGATGGTGATGGTGCCGGACTCGGGCATCGCGTCCGCGGCATTGCCGAGGATGTTCATGACGACCTGGTTCAGGAGGGCAGGCGTGCAATGGATCTCCGGCCGGCCCGAGAAATCCCGCAGCACCGCGATCCGGTCGCCGAGCTTGTGCTGGATCAAGGCGAGCACCGTCTCGATCGCCTCGGGCACGTGGACCAGGGTGCGCTCGCCCTCGTCGAGGCGGGAGAACTTGCGCAGGTTGAGGACGAGGTCCTGGATGCGAGTCAGGCCCATGCGCATCGCCCCGACCCGGTCGCCGCACTTCCTGAGCCGGCGCGGGCTGTCGGGCGAATCCGGCGCCGCAGCGACCTCGCCGAGGATGCGCTCCACCGTGCCCTGGTGAGCGAGGATGAAGGCGAGGGGGTTGTTGATCTCGTGGGCGATGCCAGCCACCAGTTCGCCGAGGGAGGCCATCTTTGCCGCCTGGACGAGCTTGGCCTGCGCGTCGGTGAGCTTGCGGTTAGCGGTGGCGAGGTCCGCGTTGGCCTGCTCCAGAGCCCCAGCCAGGGCAGCACGTGCCTCCGCCGCCTCGGCCTCGGCCCGGGCCCGTTCCAGGGCCCGCTCACGGGCGCCAAATTCGCCCGCGATGCGGCGATTGTCCTCTTCCAAGAGCTTGCGGCGCACGAGGCTGCGCACCCGCATCACCAGGATCTCGCCGTCGGATTTCGAGACCACGTCATCGGCGCCCGCGGCGAAGGCCTCCACCAGGAAGTCCTTGGCCGGGTTGGAGCCGGCGATGCCGACCACTTGAAAGGTGGGGGCGCCGGCCTCCCGGCCCGCGAGTCCGGCGTTGCGGTGGTCGCTGATCGCCCGGCAGAGGGCGAGGCCGTCATAGGTCGTGGCGAGGAGGTCGATCGTCACGCAGTCGAAGGCAGCGCCCTCTGCCTCCAGAGCCGCGATGGCGGCCGCGTGGCTGTCGGCGGTGGTGACCTCCTGCCCCTCGTGGGCGAGGAGCCCGGCGAGGAAAGTCCGGTAGGTGGCGCTGGCATCGACCACGAGGACCCGCCCCCGGCGGAAGGCGGAGACACCGGGCCCGTCGCTGCCGCCCATGCGCTCGCGCAGGAGAGCCCGGATGCGCAGCACGAGGAGGTCGCGATCGGCGGATTTCGCCACGTAGGCATCGGCACCGCTCTCCAGGCCCTGGCGCTCGCCGTCGCGGGCGCCGGTGAGCATCAGGAGGGGGAGGGCGCGGGTGCGGAGCGAGAGCCGGAGCTGGCGGGCGAACTCGTCGCCGTTCATGCCGGGAAGATGATGGTCCGCCACCACGAGATCGGGCAGGCGGGTGTTGAGATGGTCGAGGGCCGCCTCGGCGGTGGCGCAGCGCTCGACCGCGAAACCCTTCGACTCGAGCAGCAGCCGCAGTTCCAGGGCCTGGGTCTCGGAATCCTCGACGAGGAGGAGGCGGGGCGGGATGGCCTCGGTCACGGCGCGGCCTCTGCGACGCGGGCGAGATGGGCGGCGATCCGGTCCAGGGGCAGCACGGTCCCGGCGGCCGCGAGGCGGATCGCGGCGGCCGGCATGCCGAACACCACTGCGGTGCTCTCGTCCTCGGCGACGGTGAGCCCTCCGGCCCGGCGCATGTCGAGGAGGCCGAGGGCTCCGTCCTCGCCCATCCCGGTGAGCAGGACGCCGATGCCGCGGGCCCCGGCATACCGGGCGACTGAGCGGAACAATGCGGTGGCGGCCGGGCGCTGGCCACCCACGGGAGCGGCATCGGTGATGCGCAGGTGGCCACCGCCGCCGAGTTCCAGGTGCCGGTCCCCCGGCGCCACGTAGACGCGGCCAGCCTCGGCCCGCTCACCCTCGCGGGCCAGGGAGACCGGCAGCCCGACGACCCCGTTCAGCCAAGTGGCGAACCCCTCCATGAAGGCGGGACCCATGTGTTGGACGACCAGAACCGGAATGGGGAAACTTGCCGGCAGCGCTCCAATGACCCGGGCGAGGGCCGGCGGCCCACCGGTCGATGCGGCGATGGCCAGGACGCTGGCGGATTCGGGCACCTTGAGGGCGGCGGCCAACGGCGGCGGCGCAGCGACGCGACCGGCCCATTCCGAGCCGATCGGCCGGCGCCGGATCACCGGCACGGCGGCCATAATGCGCAGCTGCGTGCAGATCTCGCTGGCAGCGGCGTCGTAGCCGGCATTGGTGGTGGCCACCGGCTTCTCCACCACTGAAAGCGCCCCGGCCCGCAGGGCGTTCATTGAGATGCGCAGAGAGGAATCCTCGATCGCGTCAGCGATGACCACGATCGGGGTCGGGCGCTCGGCCATGATCCGCCGCGTCGTCTCCAGGCCATCGATTCCCGGCAAACGGATGTCCATCGAGACGACGTCCGGGCGGACCTGGCCGATCGTCGCCAGCGCCTCCTCGCCGGAGGCCACGGCCGCCACGACTTCCAGTCGCGGATCCCGGCCGACGATATGGATCAGCAGCTGGCGCACCACGAGGGAATCCTCGACCAGCATCACCCGCACCCGCGCGGGCACTCCCGGCGTCGTTCCGTCCCGCTCGTGTCCGGTCACAGCAATTGCCCGATGGTGTCGAGGAGCTTGCGCTGGTCGAAGGTCTGCTTCGTGAGATAGGCGTCCGCCCCGAGGTCGAGGCCGCGGGCCACGTCCTCGGCATCGCCGCGCGAGGTCATCAGGATGATCGGCAGCTGTGCGAAGGCCTCCTCGGCGCGCAGGGCCTTCAGCAATCCGAAGCCGTCGAGCCGTGGCATCTCCACGTCGGCGACGACGAGATCCACGGGTTCGATGCCCGCCCGCAGGCGGTCGAGCGCATCCTGGCCGTCGACACAGACGACGACGCGGTATCCTGCCGCCTCCAAGATACCCTTCTCCAAGGTTCGCGTGGTGATGGAATCATCCACCACGAGGATCGTCGAACGTGGCGCCTGCGCGATCGTTCCGCGGATGCCTGTGGGGTGCGGTGCCGCGGCCGAGCCGGCCTCGCCCGCCCGTGCGACCAGCCCCTCGGCATCAAGGACGAGAGCGGGCCGGTCTCCCGGCAGGATCACGGTTCCGGTGATCAACCGCGGATCGGTCCCGATCGGTGGGGCCGCCAACACCCGCAGGGTGGTCACATCGGACAACGCGTCGACGGCGAGGACACAACGGCGCCCGTTGCCGCGGAGAAGGATCGCCGGGCAGGTGGCGTCGGCCTCCTCTGCGCGGGCCGGCAGCCCGAGAAGGCCCGCCAGGTCCAGCACCGGCACGCTGACGAGGTCTCCGCCGATCTCCACCTGCGCAACGGTGCGACCCATGACCTGCGCGAGGTCGCCGCGCTCCAAGCGCAGCAGACGCTCGGCCGAAGCGCTCGGGAGCGCGTAGGTCATCCCGCCCGCCCGGACGAGGAGCATCGCCCGGCGAGCCGCCGAGAGCGGCAGCGCCATGACGAGCTCAGTCCCGTAGGGGCTCCGCGGCAGGAGGCGAACCGTGCCGCCGAGCCGGCGCGCCGCGTCCGCCACCACCGAGAGACCGATGCCGCGTCCCGAGAGGGTGTCGACGGCGGAGGCGGTGGAGAAGCCGGGTTCGAAGACCAGGGCGAGCAGCGCTTCCGGCCCGGGATCGGCATCGGCCGCGAGCAGGCCCCGGCGCCGGGCGGTTTCGGCGATCGCGGCGAGGTCAGGCCCACGTCCGTCATCGTGGACCCGGACGACCAGGCGCCCCCCCTGGACCTCGACGTCGAGGCCGATCGCCAGGGCATCGGTCTTGCCGAGGCGCCGGCGCGTCTCGGGGGGTTCGGCCCCATGACTCAGGGCATTGCGCAGAGCGTGCAAGACCGGGTCCTTGAGGACCTGGAGCATCCCGCGATCGACCGGCAGGTCGAGGCCGCGCGCGGTCACCGTGATGGCGCGGTCAGCCTCGCGCGCATGGTCGCGCAGGGCCCGCGCGAATCCCCCGAAGGCGGTCTCGGCCGGAACCAGGGCCAGGCGCTCGGCCTCGCCGGCGACCCGCGTCATGGCGCCCTCGATGGAAGACGCGAGGGCGCTGCGAACCCGCGCAAGCTCCGCGGCATCGCGCGCCAGGGCGAGGAGGCCGGTTTCCAGGGCCCGCGCATCGAGGTCCGGCTCCGATCCGCGGGCGCCGCGCCGGCGCTCGGCGAGACGGGCAAGATCGGCAGCCCGGCGACCCAGGCGGGCGATACCGTCAGCCAGAACGGCCTCGCCCCCGAGGGCACTGGCCAGTTCATGCGTGGCCCGTGTCAGCGCTTCGACGGCGTCCGCGGGAACCCGCAGGAGCGTCTGAGCGACGTCGGTGGGCGTCTCGGGCGGTGCGGATTTCGGAGCCGGAGCGGTGGGCGCGGCAGGCTCGGTGGCCGGGGCCGGAGCCGGGGCCAACTCCCGATCCGACTCGTGTGGCGTGGCCGCGCTCGGATCGAGGGCGCGATCCAGGGCCGCGAGGGCATCGGCGGGCATGTCCGGGCCTATCCCATCGGTCAGCCCAGCGACGTAGGCCTCGATCCGGTCGAGGGCGAGGTGGACAGCGGCTGTGGCGGTCTGCGAGAGCCCGACCTCCTGCGCCACCACGCGCTCGAACAGGGTCTCCAGGCGATGGGCGACGGCCTCCACCGCCGGCAGGTCGACGGCCCGGGAGGCGCCCTTCAGGCTGTGCGCCCGCCGGAAGACGTCGTTCCAATCGGGCACGTGCTCGCCGTCCTCGCCCCCGAGGGCGGCGCGGATCGCATCGATGTGCTCGCGGTGCTCGACCTCGAACGCCGCGAGTAGAAGCTGGCGAATGTCCATCCGTCGCCTAAGGCCGCCCCTGGGTTACGGCGAAGTCCGAAGGTCCGGAACTCGCGCGAAGCCATTCGTTCATCATGCATCCCCCGCGAGACCGGAGCGCCCGGAAACGCAGAGCTCCTCTCAGTGCCGGTAGCGCTCGGCGAGCGTCATCAGCGCCTGGGCGAGTTCGGTGAGATTGGCGGAGGCCGCCTCGACCTCCCGGGTACCGGCCGCCGTCTGCTGGCTCGCCTGGCGAATGTTCTGGAGGGCGCCCATCACCTGCTCGATGCCGAGCTGCTGCTGGTTCGTCGAGGCGACGATCTGCTGGAAGGTCTGGACGCTCTCCTCGACCCGGGCGGTAATCTCCTCGATGGTCCGCTGGGTGGTGTCGGAGCGGGCCTTGCCCGTGGCGGCGCGCTTGACCGCCTCCTCGGTGAGCATGACCGAAGTGTTGATGCCGCGCTGGATCTCGCCGAGGATCGTCCGGACCTGCCCGGTGGCCGCCTTGGCCTGGTCGGCCAGGAGCTTCATCTCCGAGGCGACCACCGCGAAGCTGCGCCCACTCTCACCGGCCGCTGCCGCCTCGATGGCGGCGTTCAGCGCCAGGAGGTGGGTGCGCTCCGAGATGTCGTTGACGGTGGTGATGATGTCGCCGATCGCCTGGGTCTTCTCGGAGAGGGCGACGATGTTGCCGGCCACCGCCTCGGCCTGCTCGCGGATCGAGTCCATTGCCCGGGCGGTGTCGGCCACGGCACGCAGGCCGGCCCGGGAGGTCTGGGCCGTCGACTGGGCGGTGGCGATGACCTCGCCGGCCCGCTTGCCGATCTGCGCACCGGAATGCGTGATCTCGTCGACCGTGGCGGCGGTCTCCTGCACGGCGGCGAACTGCTCCTCGACGCTGGCGGCCTGCTCCTGGGCGGAGGCGCGGATCTCGGCCGCCGCCGCGTTGAGGTCGGAGGTCGCGGCCCGGTTGGTCCGGGCGAGATCGGCGAGGCCGGCCACCATGCGGTTCAGGGTGCGCCCGAGACGGCCGATCTCGTCCTTGCCCCGCGCCTCGAGGGTCCCCGAGAGGTCGCCCTCGCCGACCCGCTCCGCGAAGGCCATCACCTCCTCGAGGGGTCGTACCACGGCCCGGCTGATCAGCAGGGTGATGAGGATGCTGAGAACGATGCAGGCACCCAGCGTGAGCAGGATGGAGAGGCGGCTGCGCTCGTAGAGATCGGCGACGCCGCGCTGGCCGGCGGCGATACCCTCGTCGAGGGCGCTGCGGGTGCGCTCGATGTCGCTGAGGAACATGTCCTGGCTTCGGTTCAGCGCGTCGTTGCGGGCCTCGACACCCTCCACGTCCTTGGCGGCGATCAAGGCGAGTTGCGCCTCGCTCGCGCTGCGCAGCTCGCGCAGTTCGCCCACGGCCTCGATGGCGATGGCATTCACCTTGCGCCAAGCGAGACTGCGTTCCTCCGAGACCGACCGGGCCCGGTAGCCGTCCGTCGCGCGCACGAGTTCGGCAAGGATCGCCTCGGCCTCGGTGGCGGACCGGCGCCAGGAGGCCGAACCGTCATCCCGCTCCGGGCCGCCCCGCGCCCGCATCAGCAGCGCGATGATGGCGTTGCGGCGCTGGAGACCCATGTCCCGGGCCTTGTTGGCGAGATCGTCGAGCTGGCGCGCCACCGTGAGGTCGCGGGTGACGATGCCGTCGGTCGTGTCGCGCACCACGCCGATCTGCCCGAGGGCGTAGAAGCCAAGCGCCACGATGACGATGGTGATGGCAACGAAGCCGAGGAGGATGCGTTTTCCGATCGAGATCGACACGAGGGGCTCCAGGCTCCGGGAAATCGACCGAGACTCAGGGCAGGGCACCCCGGGCCTCGGCAGTTCGAGTCGTCTCACCGCCCGAGCGGCGGCGAGGCAGAAACGGTCACGGCAGGCACGGTCACGGCAGGTACCGCCGCAGGAGGCGCGGCAGATCGACGACGACGAACCCGGGTTCCCCATCCGGTCCGGCACCGGGCGGGGCATAGCCCGAAACCGCCTCCGGGCTCAAACCCGCCTCGGACAGGGCCGGAACGTCCGTCGTCTCGGCGATGTCAGCCACACCGAGCACGCGATCGATGGCGAGCGCCACCGGAACGCCCGCGCCCCGCAGCAGGACGACGTGGCCCTCGTCGCTGGCCGCCGCGGCGGCGCGTCCAAGGGCTTGGGCGAGGGCGATCAGGCTGATGACGCGGCCGGAGATGGCGATGAGTCCGAGGATCGCCGCTGGGGCGCCGGGCAGGGGGGTCACCGGCCGGGCCGGCAGCACCTGTGCCACCTGGGCGAGGGCAAGGGCGAAGCGGTCGCCGCCACAGGCACAGACGAGATAGGCCCGCGTCGGTCCGGCAGTCTCCGCCGTTCCCCGTCCACGCCTCGCCAGCAAGCGGGAGCGCTCGGCACGCAGGGCCTGCGTGCGCGCGGCGGAGGCTTCGGCCCGGGTCTGCGTCACGGCCCTTCTCCTGTCACGCCGGCACGGGCAAGGGCGGCGCTGCGCGCGATCTCGTGCGGGCCGAGCCCGTCGCCCTCGGCCACCACCGCATCCGGCGCCAGGGATTGGGCCAGACGGATGGCGTTGTCGAGGGCCCGCGCCGCGTCGGCCCGCCGTCCGAGGCCGATCATCAGCAGGCCGAGCTGGTAATGCGCCATCACGAAAGTGCGGTCGAGGTAAAGCGCGCCCCGCCAGGCCCGCTCGGCCTCGGCCTCGCGCCCGAGGCTGTGGGCGAGGAGGCCATCATAGTAGTGCAGCACGGGATCGGTCGGCGCCGTGCGGATCGCCGCCCGAATCGCCCGCCAGGCCTCCGCGGTCTCACCCGCATCGGCCAGGGCTCGGATGCGGGTCAGATCGTCCGGCCGGACCGTATCGTCCAGGGGCTCGACGGCATCCGCGCCGTGCGGCGCGGGGACGTCGGCCAGGGTGGAGTCCACCAGGGTGGATTTGGACGCGTCGGGCTCGGCCGCCTCCGGGCTCCCGAAGACGGGCACCGGCGGAGCGACCGGGATGGGTTCGGGAATGAATTCCGGGATCCAGGGCGTCGGCGGAGGGACCGGGGGGCTGGCGCCCCGTGGCCGATAGGCGACGGTTCCGGGCAGGTTCACGGGCTCCAGCATCGCCGCGATGGCCGGGTTCGGCTCGGCATGCCCGATCAGGAGCCAGCCCTCGGGCGTCAGGCGCCGGCCGAGGGCGCGCACGATTCCCAGGACGATCTCGGCCTCGAAGTAGATGAGCACGTTGCGACAGAGGATAAGGTCGAACTCCGCCACGGGCGGGGCGGCACGGACGTCGAGGAGGTCCATCAGGTTGCGCCGCTCGAAGCGCACCATCCGGCGGAATTCCGGCCGCAGGGCATAGGTGCCGTCGCGGCCCGGCCCCGCGACGGCCGGGCCCGGCACGAAGTAGCGCAGGCGCTCGCCGGGGGGCAGGGTCCGGAGGGCCCAGCGACCATAGATCCCCGCCCGCGCGGTCTCGAGGGCGGCCGTGCTGATGTCGGTGCCCAGGATCGCGATCCGCCACTCCGGCAGGGCGGTTCCCAGGAGTTCGTGCAGCAGGATGGCGATCGAGTAGGGCTCGGCCCCGGTGGAGCAGCCGGCGCTCCAGACCCGCAGGGTGCGCTCGGAGGCGCGGGCGGCGATCAGCGCGGGCAGGATGGTGGTGCGCAGGGCCGCGAACTGCTCGGCGTAGCGGAAGAAAAAGGTTTCGCCGATGGTGATCTCGGCCTCCAGCGCGGCCCATTCCGGGCCGCCGGTCAGGCGGTCGTCGAGGCAGGCGGCGTAGGCCGTCGCATCCGCGAGCCCGAGCGCCCGGAAGCGCTTGCGCAGGCGGTCAAACAGGAGGTCGTCCTTGTCGGCGTAGTAATGGTGACCGGTGCGGGCGATGATCCGGGCCTTGAGGGCCGGAAAGCCCGGATCGACCTCCGGGCCGGAGCGCGGCGGACGCGTCATGGGTGCTGCATGGCGGGTGCCGGCCGGGTCAGGCGGCCGACAGGGCGGCGAGGCGCTCGGCGGCCGCATCGGTCAGGGCCGACAGGCGCGCCCGTTCCTCCGCCGACAGAAGGTGTGCCAGGCCGAGCACGTGAACCAGCCCGTCATCCCGGGCGATCTCAGCAACGACGCAGCCGTTGAGCGTCCGCTCGGCCGCAACCGGACGCAGCGCCGCGTTCTCGACGGTGATCAGGTCCGCGACGCGGTCGACCAGGAAGCCGGTGCCCCGCGGCGCATCGAGGAGAATGTGCTGGTAGGCGTCGCCGGCATCCCGACGCGCGGCGTTTGTGCTCAGACCGAGAAGCCGGGCAAGGTCGACCACGGGCACTGGGCTGCCCCCGAGATTGAGGAACCCCGCAAGCGGCCCACCCCCGGCCGGCGGGGCGTGCAGGTCCGGCAGCGGCAGCACCTCGCTCACCGACGTCCGCGCGAGCGCGCAGGCGACGCCCGCCACGTCCAAGAGGAGGAAAGCGCTGGTTTCGGACAGGGGCAGGGTCCTCACGGGCGGGATCGGGCGCGATCCGATCCCGGACCTCGCACGTGATAGGACGGCGATGCCGTGCGGGGCAAACACGAATCCGTGCCCCGGCCGAGGTCGCGCCCTCGCGGCGCCGGCCATTCGCCCTAACTTCCGCGAACCCTGTGCGCCTGCGCCCACGGGGCCATGCCGCCTCAGGAGTCTTCGCGTGCCCCGAACCGCCCATCCCCTCCGTGCCGCTGCCCTGACCATCGTCCTTCTGGCAGTTTCCGGAATGGCGCGGGCGGAGGTTCCGGGGGCCGATTGGCTCACGCCGGCCCAGACGAAGCAGGCCCTGAAGAGCGCAGGCTACAGCGAGATCACCAAGCTCGAAGCCGATGACGGCCACTGGGACGGCGAGGGGATCAAGGACGGACGACGCATGCGATTTGATGCGGACCCGAAGACCGGCGCCATTCTGGGGGAAGTTCCGGTCGAGTAATTCGGTCCGCGTCCGGCGCTTGTCGTCTGGGGATGTGCGACGCCTGTACCGGCAAGATCGTGCGTCTCGGCGTTGACCGGTGTCGCCGCCTTCGGTAAGACACGCCTCACGATTTTCGATTCGCCCTGTCGGGCGGACGAACGAGGCGGACGAAGACGCGATGCGTGCTATCCTTATCGTAACGGAAGCGCCACCGACGGGGCGGACCTGACAGCAGGGTCCGCGATCCGAATGGTGGCGCATGCAGGGTCCCTCGGGGCCCTTTTTTATTGCCGCGACGCACCGGACGACACGTACAGCACACAGAGTTTCAAGGAGCAGGACGATGGGCGGCGAGGTCATGACCGGGGCCGAAATGGTCATCCGGGCGTTTCAGGATCAGGGTGTCGACACGTTGTTCGGGTATCCCGGCGGCGCGGTGCTGCCGATCTACGACGCGCTCTTCCACCAGGAGACTCTCAAGCACATCCTGGTGCGCCATGAGCAGGGCGCCGTCCATGCGGCCGAGGGCTATGCGCGCTCATCCGGCAAGGTCGGCTGCGTCCTGGTCACCTCGGGCCCCGGCGCCACCAACATCATCACCGGCCTGACCGACGCGCTGCTCGATTCGATCCCGCTGGTCTGCATCACCGGCCAGGTTCCCACGCACCTGATCGGCACGGACGCCTTCCAGGAGTGCGACACGGTCGGCATCACGCGCCACTGCACGAAGCACAACTACCTGGTCAAATCGATCGACGACCTGCCGCGCATCCTGCACGAGGCGTTCTACGTCGCCGCGAACGGCCGACCCGGCCCGGTCGTCATCGACCTGCCGAAGGACGTGCAGTTCGCGTCCGGCGTCTACGAGCGCCCCACCCAGAACGGCCACAAGACCTACAAGCCGGCCTTCAAGGGCGATGCGGCCCAGATCCAGGCGGCCGTCGAGCTGATGGCCTCGGCCCGCCGGCCGATCCTCTACACCGGCGGCGGCGTCATCAATGCCGGTCCGCACGCCTCGGCCCTGCTGCGCAAGCTCGCCGCCGAGACCGGCTTCCCCGTGACCTCGACCCTGATGGGCCTGGGCGCCTTCCCGGCCTCGGACGAGAAGTTCCTCGGCATGCTCGGCATGCACGGGACGTACGAGGCGAACCTGGCGATGCATGAGTGCGACGTCATGGTCTGCATCGGTGCGCGCTTCGACGACCGCATCACCGGCCGCCTCGACGCCTTCGCGCCGTTCTCGAAGAAGATCCACATCGATATCGATGCGTCCTCGATCAACAAGGTCGTCAAGGTCGATGTCGGGATCGTCGGCGATTGCGGCTCGGTGCTCGAGGACATGCTGTCTGCCTGGACGGCGCTGCCGCGCCAGCCGGACAAGGCCCGCCTAGAGGATTGGTGGACCAAGATCCGCACCTGGAAGGCGCGCGACTGCCTCGCCTACTGGCCGTCGGGCACGATCATCAAGCCGCAATACGCCGTCCAGCGCCTCTACGAGGCCTGCAAGGACCGCGAGACCTACGTCACCACCGAGGTCGGCCAGCACCAGATGTGGGCGGCGCAGTACTTCAAGTTCGACGAGCCGAATCGCTGGATGACCTCCGGCGGCCTCGGCACCATGGGCTACGGCCTGCCGGCGGCCATCGGCACGCAGCTCGCCCACCCTGACGGGCTCGTCATCGACATCGCCGGCGAGGCTTCCATCCTGATGAACATGCAGGAGCTGTCCACGGCGGTTCAGTACCGCCTCCCGGTCAAGATCTTCATCCTGAACAACGAGTACATGGGCATGGTGCGCCAGTGGCAGGAGCTGTTGCACGGCTCGCGCTACTCGCAGAGCTACTCCGAGAGCCTGCCGGACTTCGTGAAGCTGGCCGAGGCCTACGGCGCCAAGGGCATCCGCTGCGAGAAGCCGGGCGACCTCGACGCCGCGATCGCCGAGATGCTCGACTATGACGGCCCCGTCGTCTTCGACTGCGTCGTCGACAAGAAGGAGAACTGCTTCCCGATGATCCCGTCGGGCAAGGCGCACAACGAGATGCTGCTGTCCGACTACCTCGGCGAGACCGGGGTCGAGATCGGGGACGTCATCTCGGAAGAGGGCAAGATGCTGGTCTGAGCCTCCGGACCCATCCTGACACATTCGGACCGGGCGCGGCCGCGCCCGGTCCCTTTCCGATCGGCCCCGCCGGGCCACCCACGACACGCCATCGCAGACGAAGATCCGGGGCACGCCATGAACGCCATGAACACGCACTATCCCGATGCCGGCCGGGTCGAGCCGATCAACCGGCACACCCTGGCCGTCATCGTCGATAACGAGCCCGGCGTGCTCGCCCGGATCTCCGGCATGTTCTCGGGACGGGGCTACAACATCGAGAGCCTGACGGTGTCGGAGACCGAGGTGGCGCGCCACCTCTCCCGCATCACCATCGTCACCGCCGGAACCGACGCGGTGATTCAGCAGATCAAGGCGCAGCTCGACCGCCTCGTGCCTGTGCATCGGGTCGTCGACCTCACACTCCAGGGCAAAGCCCTCGAACGCGAACTCTGTCTCGTCAAGGTGGCGGGCACCGGGGAACACCGCACCGAATCGCTGACCCTCGCGGCGGCCTTCGGCGCCAAGACCCTGGATGCGACCCTGAACTCCTTCGTGTTCGAAGTCACCGGCACCACCGAGGAGATCGATCGCTTCATCAGCCTGATGACGGTGATCGGCCTCGTGGAGATCTCCCGCACCGGCATCGCCGCGATGGGACGCGGCGCCGAGCCGATGTAAATCCCGGCCGCAGACCGCCCCCAGACGGCGGTCTGCGCCGAAGCGAAAGCGTCGAGACAGGGCCCGAACGGGATCGGACGACGGGCGCTTTGTCCCGCCGATCGCCTCGGTGCCGAACTTCGCCCTGTCCCAAGGCCCCGGGACGTTCGCGACCCCGATCGGCATCACCTGCAACGACCCGGAGCTTCTATGACCATCCTCTACTACGCTCCGGGCGCCTGCTCGCTCGCCTCCCACATCGCCCTTGAGGAGACCGGAGCGCCCTACGAGACGGTGCGGCTCGACCTTGCCAAGGGCGACCAGCGGGCGCCCGGCTACCTCGCCGTCAACGAGCGCGGCCGCGTACCGGCCCTCGTAGAGGGCGATTGGGTGCTCACCGAGAACACCGCGATCCTGCGCCACATCGCGCGGATGCACCCTGGAGCCGGCCTCTGGCCGCAGGACCCGCGCGACCAGGCACGGGTCGACGAATGGCTCGGCTGGCTCTCCACGGGCCACCACATCGCCTACGCGCATATCCGCCGGGCCGAACGCTACACGAACGACGAATCGGCCTTCCCCGGCATCCAGGCCAAGGGGGCTGAGACCTGCGGCGACCTGTTCACGATGACCGAGGTCAAGCTCTCCAACGGCGGCTGGGCTCTCGGTGAGACCTACAGCGTCGCGGATCCCTATCTTCTGCTGTTCTGGACCTGGGGTCGGGGTCCGGCGCTGGGCTTCGACATGGCCGAGCGCTTCCCCGCCTGGACGGCCCACGCCCGGGCCATGGCCGCGCGCCCCGCCGTGCAGTCGGTCTTCGCCCGCGAAGGCCTCAAACTGCCCGCGTAGGGTTCGGCGATGCGCCCCTTGCCCAGGTGACCGAATCGGCTTAGGGAACCGCGTACCGTACGGTACGGTACTGGCGCACAGGAAGCATGTCCCCGAGTTCGGCCCCTTCTAACGAGACGGTGCACGATGCGCCTTCGGCCCGCCAGCAGGCGGTGCTCGATGCCGTGCTCGCCCTGCTCGTCGAGGAAGGCGACCAGCTTACCATGGATGCGGTGGCACGCCGCGCGAGCTGCTCGAAGGAAACGCTCTACAAGTGGTTCGGGGACCGAGACGGCCTCCTCACCGCCACGGTGCGTTGGCAGGCCTCGCGGGTCCATGCGGGGCGCGACGCCAAGAGCGCCCTCGACGCGGCCACCCTGCGCGACCGCCTGCTCGACTTCGCGGTGACCTGGCTCGACGTCATCGCAGGTCGCACCTCGGTGGTTCTCAACCGCATCGCCATCGCGCATGCCGGCTCGCGCAAGAGCAACCTCGGTGGCATCGTGCTGGCGAACGGGCGGCTGGCCATCGGTGGGCGGGTCAAGCCCGTGCTCGAGGCGGGACGCACGGCCGGATTCCTGGCCTTCGAGGATAGCGAGACGGCCTTCCGGACCTTCCTGGGTCTGGTCGGGCGCGACATTCAGATCAGACTTCTTCTCGGCGACGCGCTCGACCTCGACGCCGCCGAGATCCGACGCGACGCGGCCCGCGCCGTCGATCAGTTCCTGGCCCTCTACGGCCAGGCCCGACCCTGACACCCCACGAGAAGAGGAACCAACCCATGCGGGTCTATTACGATCGTGACGCCGACCTCAACCTGATCAAGGGCAAGAAGGTCGTCATCGTCGGCTACGGCAGCCAGGGCCATGCCCACGCGCTCAACCTGCGCGATTCCGGCGTCAAGGGCATCGTCATCGCGCTGCGCGAGGGCTCGGCCACCGCCAAGAAGGCGGAGCACGAGGGCTTCACGGTGATGTCGGTGGCCGAGGCCGCCAAGCAGGCCGACGTCGTCATGATGCTGACCCCGGACGAGCTCCAGGGCGACATCTACAAGGAGTCCCTCGCGCCGAACATGAAGCAGGGCGCCGCCCTCCTGTTCGCCCACGGCCTCAACGTCCACTTCAACCTCATCGAGCCCCGCAAGGACCTCGACGTGCTCATGGTCGCGCCGAAGGGCCCCGGCCACACCGTGCGCGGCGAGTATCTGAAGGGCGGCGGCGTGCCGACCCTGATCGCCATCGCGCAGGACGCCTCGGGCAACGCCCACGACCTCGGCCTGTCCTACGCCTCGGCCAATGGCGGCGGCCGCGCCGGCATCATCGAGACCACCTTTAAGGAAGAGTGCGAGACCGACCTGTTCGGCGAGCAGGCCGTGCTCTGCGGCGGCCTCGTCGAGCTGATCAAGGCCGGCTTCGAGACCCTGGTCGAGGGCGGTTACGCCCCCGAGATGGCCTATTTCGAGTGCCTGCACGAGGTGAAGCTCATCGTCGACCTCATCTACGAGGGCGGCATTGCCAACATGAACTACTCGATCTCGAACACCGCCGAGTACGGCGAGTACGTCACCGGTCCCCGCATCGTCACGCCGGAGACCAAGGCCGAGATGAAGCGCGTCCTCAACGACATCCAGTCGGGTAAGTTCACCCGCGACTGGATGCTCGAGAACAAGGTCGGCCAAACCTCGTTCAAGGCCACCCGCGCCAAGCTCGCCGCCCACCCGATCGAGGAAGTCGGCGCCAAGCTGCGCGGCATGATGCCGTGGATCTCCGAGAAGGCCCTCGTCGACAAGTCCAAGAACTGAGTCGGGATGGAGGAGACCGGCGTCGCCCGGTCTCCTTTGAGGGATGAAGCCGGCGTCGCGAGAGCGGCGCCGGTTTTTTCATGCGCGAACCGGGGCCACGGCACGCCCCCTCGGACGCGACGAAGCGGCGGCGCCTGTTGTGCTCGGATAGGTTTCCCGCGATCATCCCGGGCAACGGCCGCCCGGATGAGAGCAGCCGAAACGCGGAGGACCCCCATGGCATCGCTCTACTCCGACGCGCATCGCGCGCTGCAGGAAGAGTTCAATACCGTCAAGCTCGCCGAGCGCCTGGACACGGGCTGGGTCCAGGACAAGATCGGCGAGACCGAGGCCGCCTTCATCGGCAGCCGAGACATGTTCTTTCTCTCCACCGTCGATCCCGACGGCATGCCGACCGTTTCCTACAAGGGTGGTAGCCCCGGCATCGTGAAGGTGATCGAGGGCAACACGCTGGTGTTCCCGGGCTTCGACGGCAACGGCATGTGGTACTCGATGGGCAACATCGAGGGGCAGTCCAAGGTCGGCCTGCTGTTCATCGACTTCGAGACCCCGCACAGGGTCCGCGTCCAGGGCCATGCCCGGATGCTGCGCGACGATCCCCTGATGGCCGAGTACACGGAGGCCAAGTACCTCGTCCGCGTCGAAGTGACGAAGGCCTGGGTCAACTGCCCGCGCTACATCCACAAGTACCAGAAGGTGGCGCAGAACCGGTACGTGCCCACCCCCGACAAGGAGACGCCGCTCGCCCTCTGGAAGCGTCTCGACATGGTCGCCGACGTCATCCCCGAGGCGGACAAGGCCCGCGTCGCGCGGGAAGGCCAGATCGAGCTGCCCGAGTACGAGGCCCGGGTCGCCCGCGGCGAGAGCTGACGCCTCCCGAGCGGCCCTTTCCCGCGCGTGGGGAAGGGCCGCGTCTCCTCACACCATCCGCAGGCGCGGTCCCCGGCGGACGAATCCGACGATGTCCTTGACGGCGTCGAGAGTCGGGGCCGCGATGGCCTCGGCGCGCTCGGCGCCGTCGGCCAGCACCGCGTCGATCTCGGCCGGATCGGACACGAGGCGCTTCATCTCGGCGCCCAGCGGCGCCAGGGTCTCGACGGCGAGTTCGACCAGGGCGCCCTTGAAGGCCGAGAACTGGGCGCCGCCGAAGTCGCGCAGGACCTCCTCGCGCGTGACATCCTTCAAGGCCGCGAAGATGCCCACCAGATTGTCCGCCTCGGGGCGCCCGGCCAGGCCCGCCACCTCGGAGGGAAGGGCGTCGGGGTCGGTCTTAGCTTTGCGCACCTTGGCCGCGATGGCGTCGGCATCGTCCGTCAGGTTGATCCGCGAATTGTCGGAGGCGTCCGACTTCGACATCTTCTTGGTGCCGTCGCGCAAGCTCATGACGCGCGCCGCCGGCCCGCCGATCAGGGGCTCGGTGACAGGAAAGAAGCCGGCTCCTTCGTCGTGCCCGTGGGCGGCGATCGACTGCGAAAAGTCGTTGTTGAACTTCTGGGCGATGTCGCGGGTCAACTCGAGGTGCTGCTTCTGGTCCTCGCCCACCGGCACGTGGGTGGCGCGGTAGGCCAGGATGTCGGCCGCCATCAGCACGGGATAGTCGTAGAGCCCGATCGAGGCGTTCTCCCGGTCCTTGCCGGCCTTGTCCTTGAACTGGGTCATGCGGTTGAGCCAGCCCAGCCGCGCGACGCAATTGAAGATCCAGGCGAGTTCGGCGTGCTGGGGCACCTGACTCTGGTTGAAGACGATCGAGCGCTTCGGGTCGATGCCGGCAGCGAGGAAGGCGGCGGTGACCTCGCGGATCTGGCCCTTCAGCGCAGCCGGGTCCTGCCACAGGGTGATCGCGTGCAGGTCGACGACGCAGTAAAGGCACTGCGCATCGCGCGCCTGCATCTCGACGAAGCGCTTGATGGCGCCGAGATAGTTGCCGAGATGCAGGTTCCCGGTCGGCTGTACGCCGGAGAACACCAGTTCCTTGAACGCGGTCATCGCGGCGGGGTCCTCGTGCGAATTGAGGGAGAGCGGCCGCGGACGAAATCCCGTGCAGCCGAGCGCCGGTTTCTGGACGCCATGCCGGAACCGGTCAAGGCTCCACGAAACCCTCCGGCAATCGCGCAGGATCGTCGCGACGAGCCGAGCGGAGCCGTTACGGCTCGCGGATCGCGCCCCCGCTCCCCGTCCGCGCCTGTCCTTCGGGGCAGAGGTCGAGAAGCACGCAGCGGGTGCAGGCGGGATTGCGGTGGTGGCAAACCTTCTGCCCGTGCAGCATCAGCACTTCATGATTGTCGTAGAGCGCCTGTGCACTCCAGTCCGCCGGCAGTTGCGCCCGCAGGATCGGGTGGGACGGCCCGACATCGACGCGGGGACCGATGAGTCCGGTGCGCTGGGCAACCCGGTGGTGGTGGCTGTCCACCGGCAGGGCCGGCATCCGAAGAATACTGAAGGAGAGCACTGCCGCACTCGTCTTCGGCCCGATTCCGGGAATCGCCTCGAGCCAGGCCCGGGCCTCTTCCACCGCCATATTCTTCAAGAAGTCGAGGCTCAGTGCACCGTGGCGCGCCTGCACGGCGGAGAGGATCGCCTGGAGCCGCGGCGCCTTCAGTTCGGGCCAGGTCACCCCCGCGATGGTCGCCTCGATGTCGGAGACGGGGGCAGCCAGCATCTGGTCCCAGTCGGGATAGCGCGCCCGGAGGGCCTTGAAGGCGCGGCCGGACTCGGCGTTGCGGGTCCGGTGGGAGAGCAGCGAGGAGACGAGTTCGCTCAACGGGTCGAGGCTGTGGAAGTAGGGGATCGGGCAGCCATAGACCGGGCAGAGGCGCGCGTGGATCGCCAGCGCCTTGTCGGTCAGGGCCGGGTCGATTGCGGCTGAGCCCGGCTTCGGGACGCGGCCCCGGCGGGGGCGGGGCCCGGCGAGATCGTGTTCGGGGAGGTCTCGTCCGGGTGCGATCGGCATATCGGGGGAATCCGGCCGGAGTCGCCGCGGTTCCCGAGCGCGGTCGCGTATCATGCTCGGACTGACGGATCGGCGAAAGCGTAACGCACCGGCCGGGCAGGGCGCCTTGCCTGACGCAGTGCGATGTGAAACCCTGACGGGGTCATCAAGGACGATACGGGAGAGCCCAGGTCGAGCGTTTCACACGCAGAAACTTTCGAACCATGGCGCCGACGGAGCAACCACCCCCGGAAACTCTCAGGCACAATCACCGTACCGTTGGACAATCTGGAGAGAGGCGCCTGATGGCGTCCACCGAAGGAGAAATCCCGGACCGCAGCAGCGGTCGGGGAGAAGCTCTCAGGTAACCGCGACAGATGGGGGCAGCCGGAAACGCTCAGTCGAGCTTCCGGAGGCTGTTTGTCGTGGAGTAATCCGATGTCCCCCGATGTTGCCTGCACGCCCCTCCATGCCCTGCACCTGCGTCACGGCGGCCGCATGGTCCCCTTCGCGGGCTACGCCATGCCGGTGCAGTACCCGGCGGGCCTGCTCAAGGAGCACCTGCACACGCGGGCCCAGGCCGGGCTGTTCGACGTCTCGCATATGGGTCAGATCCGGCTCACCCCGCACTCGGGCGATGTCGACGACGTGGCGCGCGCCCTCGAGACCCTCCTGCCCATCGATGTCCTGGGCCTGAAGTCGGGCCGCCAGCGCTACGGGCTCCTCCTCGATGCATCGGGCGGCATCCGCGACGACCTCATGGTCGCCCATTGCGGCGACAGCCTCGTCCTCGTGGTCAACGCCGCCAACAAGGTCGCCGACGAGGCCCATCTCCGTGCGCATCTCGCCGACGCCTGCACGGTCACGGTGCTGGCCCGCGCCCTCGTCGCCCTGCAGGGGCCGGGCGCCGAGGCAGCCCTGACGCGCCTCGCACCGGAGGTAGCCGCGATGCGCTTCATGGACGTGCGAATGCTCGGGCTGCTGGGTGCCTCCGCCATCGTCACCCGCTCCGGCTATACCGGTGAGGACGGCTTCGAGATCTCGATCCCCGAGGACAAGGCCGAGGCCCTGGCCGAAGCGCTGCTGGCCGATCCGGCCGTGCTGCCGATCGGGCTCGGCGCCCGCGATTCCCTGCGCCTGGAAGCGGGGCTGTGCCTGCACGGCAACGACATCGACCCGGGCACCGACCCGGTGGAGGCCGGGCTGTCCTGGGCCATTCCGAGAGTGCGCCGGCGCGGCGGGGTCCGGGCCGGCGGCTTTCCCGGTGCTGCGCGCATCCTCGCCGCCCTGGAGGACGGCCCGAGCCGCAAGCGGGTCGGCCTGCGTCCCGAGGGGCCCACTCCCGTGCGGGCGGGCGCGCCGCTGTTCGCCGACGAGACCGGCACGGCGATCGGCCAAGTGACCTCCGGCGGCTTCGGACCCAGCCTGCAGGCCCCCATCGCCATGGGCTACCTGCCGGCCGCGCTCGCTGCCCCCGGCACCCGCGTCTTCGCCGAAGTGCGGGGCAAGCGCCTCGCCGTCGCGGTCGCGGCCCTGCCCTTCGTTCCCGCAGGCTTCAAGCGCGCCTGATCGGGCCCGTTCCAATCCCCTTTGCCAACAACCAGGAGAGTGCGATGCGGAAGTTCACGGACGAGCACGAGTGGCTGGACTGCACCGGCGAGGTCGCCACGGTGGGTATCACCACCCACGCCGCCGAACAGCTCGGAGACCTCGTCTTCATCGAGCTGCCAAAGGTGGGCGCGAAGCTGACCAAGGGCGAGGCCGCGGCGGTGGTCGAATCCGTCAAGGCGGCCTCGGATGTCTATGCGCCGGTCTCCGGCGAGGTCATCGCGGTTAACGAGGCGGCCGTGACCGACCCATCCAGCGTGGGCACAGACCCGCAGGGCGCAGGCTGGCTCTACCGCATCCGCCTCGACGATCCGGCCAGCCTCGACGGGCTGATGGACGAGGCCGCCTACGCCGAATTCGCGAAGTAGCGCCGCCCCTCCGATCCGCGGAGCGGCGCCTGCCCCCGTCCGGACAGGCAGGGCCGACGCCCGCGGCCTCCCGGTGATCGAGGATCACCCGGCGGCCCCACGCTCGATCCCTTCCCCATCAGGGGGAGGGCAGCGCGATCCCATTCCCGCACCAGCGACATCCGAGGTCCCCCATGACCACCGACCGCTACGACCCCTACGACTTCGCCAACCGCCGCCACATCGGCCCGACGACGCAGGAAATCGAGACGATGCTCGGCGTCGTCGGCGCCGAGAGCCTGCCGGCCCTGATGGACGAGACCCTGCCGGCCGACATCCGGCAGGACGAGTGCCTCGATTTCGGGGTCGCCATGACGGAGCGTCGGGTGATCGAGCACATGCGGGGCATCGCCGACAAGAACCGGCTCCTCGTCTCGCTGATCGGGCAGGGCTATCACGGCACCACCATGCCGCCGGTGATCCAGCGCAACATCTTCGAGAACCCCGCCTGGTACACCGCCTACTCGCCCTATCAGCCGGAGATCAGCCAGGGCCGGCTCGAGGCGCTCCTGAACTTCCAGACCCTGGTCTGCGACCTGACCGGCCTCGACATCGCGAACGCCTCGTTGCTCGACGAGGCCACCGCAGCGGCGGAAGCCATGGGCATGGCCCAACGGATCTCCGGCAATGCAAAGACCGCCTTCTTCGTCGATGCCGAGTGCCTGCCCCAGACCCTCGCGGTGCTGCGCACCCGCGCCGCGCCGCTGGGCTGGACCGTCGTGGTCGGCGATCCGGCCAAGGACCTCGATCCCGCCCAGGTCTTCGGTGCGATCTTCCAGTATCCCGGCGTCTGCGGCGGGATCCGCGACCTGACCCAGCCCATCGCCGACCTGCACGCGGCCGGGGCGGTCGCGGTGGTGGCGGCGGACCCGCTGGCGCTGACGCTCCTGAAATCGCCGGGTGAGATGGGCGCGGACATCGCCATCGGCTCGATGCAGCGCTACGGCGTGCCGATGGGCTATGGCGGCCCGCACGCGGCCTACATGGCGACCCGCGATGCCCACAAGCGCACCCTGCCGGGTCGCCTCGTCGGCGTGTCGGTGGATGCCCGCGGCAACCGCGCCTACCGCCTCGCGCTCCAGACGCGCGAGCAGCACATCCGCCGCGAGAAGGCGACGTCGAACATCTGCACCGCGCAGGTGCTGCTCGCGGTCATCGCCGGCATGTACGCGGTGTTCCACGGCCCGCGCGGACTGAAGGCGATCGCGGCCCGGGTCCATCGCGACGCCGTGCGTCTCGCCGCCGGGCTCGAGGCCCTCGGCTTCACGGTGGAGCCGAAGCACTTCTTCGACACGATCACCGTCCGGGTCGGGGCCTTCCAGGGCCTGATCCTTGGACAGGCGGCGGCCAACGGCGTCAACCTGCGCAAGGTGGGCGACGACCGCGTCGGTATCACGGTGGACGAGCGCACCCGGCCCGACATTCTCCAGGCCGTCTGGCGCGCCTTCGGGGCGACGGACCCGGCCTACGACGAGGCCTGGCCGGAGAACCGTCTGCCCGCCGGGCTGATGCGGACCTCGCCCTACCTGACCCATCCGATCTTCCACATGAACCGGGCCGAGAGCGAGATGACGCGCTACATGCGCCGTCTCGCCGACCGGGATCTGGCGCTCGATCGTGCGATGATTCCGCTCGGCTCCTGCACGATGAAGCTCAATGCCACCGCCGAGATGCTGCCGATCTCCTGGCCGGAATTCTCGGAGATCCATCCCTTCGTCCCGGCGGACCAAGCCCTTGGCTACCGGGAGCTCATCGACGATCTGTCCGACAAGCTCTGCGCCATCACCGGCTACGACGCGATCTCGATGCAGCCGAATTCCGGTGCCCAGGGCGAGTATGCCGGACTCCTGGCGATCCGGGCCTATCACCTGTCGCGGGGCGACGTGCACCGGACCGTCTGCCTGATCCCGTCCTCGGCTCACGGCACCAACCCGGCCTCGGCGCAAATGTGCGGCATGAGCGTCGTGGTCGTGGGGGCCGACGCGCAAGGCAATGTCGACCTCGACGATTTCCGGCGGAAGGCCGAGCAGCATTCCGAGAAGCTCGCCGCCTGCATGATCACCTATCCGTCGACCCATGGGGTGTTCGAGGTGCAGGTCCGCGCGATCTGCGACATCGTCCACGGCCACGGCGGACAGGTCTACCTCGACGGGGCCAACCTGAACGCCCTGGTGGGCCTCGCCCGCCCCGGCGATATCGGGGCCGACGTCAGCCATCTCAACCTGCACAAGACCTTCTGCATCCCCCACGGCGGGGGAGGCCCCGGCATGGGTCCGATCGGCGTGAAGGCGCACCTGATCCCGTTCCTGCCCACCGACCCGCGCACGGGGGAGGCGGGGGCGGTCTCGGCGGCGCCCTACGGCTCGGCCTCGATCCTGCCGATCTCTTGGAGCTACTGCCTGCTCATGGGCGGGCGCGGCCTCACCCAGGCGACCCGCATCGCCATCCTCAACGCCAACTACATCGCGGCGCGTCTGAAGGGAGCCTACCCGGTGCTGTATTCCGGCGCGCAGGGCAGGGTGGCGCACGAGTGCATCATCGACGTGCGGCCGTTCCAGAAGAGTGCGGGCGTCAGCGTCGACGACATCGCCAAGCGCCTGATCGATTGCGGCTTCCACCCGCCGACCATGTCCTGGCCGGTGGCCGGCACCCTGATGATCGAGCCCACCGAATCCGAGACCAAGGGCGAGATCGACCGCTTCTGCGACGCCCTGCTGGCGATCCGCGAGGAGATCCGTGCCATCGAGGACGGGCGGATGGACCGGGCCAACAACCCCCTGAAGCACGCCCCCCACACGGTGCGGGACCTCGTGGGCGCCTGGGAACGCCCCTATTCCCGCGAAGCGGCCTGTTTCCCGAACGGAAGCCTGGGGATGGACAAGTACTGGCCCCCGATCAACCGGGTCGACAACGCCTACGGCGACCGCAACCTCGTCTGCGCCTGCCCGCCGGTGGAGTCCTACAGCGAGGCGGCGGAGTAGGGCCCGTGCATCGCGCCCCCGGCCCGCCCGGGACGGGAGCGTCCCCTTACGCGTGATGCCCGCGCGGCACAGCCCTCGGCCTATCGCCAGTCGGGCAGCGTGATCGTCACCATCTTCCCGGTCAGAGGATCAAAGATCGTCACTGTCATGACCGCCTCCGCAGAAATAGCAGGAGCCGTAGACTTCTTGAAGATTGTGGCTGGAACTTGGCCTTACAAAGATCAGCAAGCAACGCTGCTGTTGATCGCTGTGGAATACATCCTGGCTCCCCACGTGGTCCATTCCCGCCGGTCCGAACCGCCTTGGCGGCACGCCGCGGCCGGATGCGCCGAAGCGCAGCCATCCGTCCCCGGTTCGGGGCCGTAGATCAGCGCGCTTTGACGTCAATCCCATAAACGTCTAAGATTAACACCAATTCAATACGGCAGGAAAAAATATCTACATCAATTGTCAGTCGTATTGATCGCCCCGGTTGCGCCACATGAACTGATATTCGGGTTCGAAGACGGCGCACTCCGTTGGCGAAGACGCTGGAGGATGTGCCCGTGACCCCTTCCCCTTTCATTCACCTCGACTTGGTGCGCCTGCCCGACGGCCGCGTCGGCGCCGTCGTCGGCGTCTGGAATCTCGGAGAAGCCTACGAGATCGACGTGGGCAACATCCGTGAGACCTGGTCCGCGGACGACCTGGCCCCCACCGACTAGGGCGCCGGTCACAGGGCGCACGGCCCGCGAGACCCGACGGGTCCCGGCCCGCGCAGGCCCCGACTCATCACCCATCCAAAAGCACAGAAACACCATGGGAGGCACGGAGATGCCCAAGACGGCGATGTATGTCCTGCAAGGCGTCGATCCCGCGGTGATCGCGGCCGCGCCGTTCGACGTGAAGGTGGTCGAAGTCTACACCGATGACGGACAGATGTTCACGCCGGCCGAGGTGAAGCAGATGGGCGGCGGCCCGGGCCAGGCCCTGCTCCTCGGCTATTTCAGCCTCGGGGAGGCCGAGGCCTACCGGGATTACTTCGCCTCGATCCCGAGCGAAGCGCTCGGACCCGAGGACCCGAACTGGGCGGGCGATTTCGAGGTCGCCTACTGGACGCCGGAGTGGAAAGGGGTCGCCGAAGCCTCCATCGATCGGATGGTGAAGGCGGGCTATGACGGGATCTACTTCGACGTGGTCGATGCGTTCCAACTGCCCTGGTCCCAGGCGCATGCGCCCGGGGGCGACGCCGCCGGTGCGATGCGGACGCTCGTCCAGGAGCTGAGCGCCTATGCCAAGGCGCAGGCTCCGACGTTCAAGGTCTGGGTCAACGGGGCGGAGGAGTTGCTGACCGACAAAGCCTACGTCGACAGCATCGACGGGTTGTTCAAAGAGAACCTGTTCTACAACGATGACGGTTCCGCGAAGCAGCCTACCGCCGAGACGCAGGCGAGCCTCGACCAGCTGAAGATCGCCCAGGATGCCGGCAAGGACGTCGTCGCGATCGAGTACGTGACCGGCGCGCAGAAGGTCGCCGATGTCCACGCTCAGGCCGAAGCGGCCGGGATGGGAAGCTACGTCGCCAAGCTGGATCTCATCGGCGTCGACACCGAGGGCGTTCTGCCGGGCCAGATCATGCATGATGACGGCCTCCTGCACGATGACGGTCGCGGCGGCGCGGCGGCTCTGCCCGAGGCCACACCGCTCACGCCGCCACCCGCCACGACACCGGGTGATCAGGACGGCACCGCCACGCCGGTCGGACCCGACCAGCACGCCGCTCGGCACCAGGGGTACGGGGACCACGCGGTCAGCCATGGCCACCACCGGGTCGCGAGCGAAGCCGGTGCCGACAGCTTCGTATTCGCAGAGGGCGGCCAAGGAGCAGGCGATCCGGCCGCCGACCTGCGCGTCGAGGCCATGGCCACGATGGCCGACGCTCCGGAGCCCAGTCTGCTTGAGGCCGGCGATCATGCGACCGGGACCGAGTCCGGCGCGCACCTCGACGTCGCCCCCCATCACACCCCACATTCGGGGCTCAGCCATCACGACATCCCGCTGTTCTGAGCGGGACGCCGCGCGTCAGCCCGCGTGGCCGGGGATCTGCGGCAGAAGCGCGGACGCCGGCGGCGCGGCCCGGCTTGCCTTGGCCACCGCGATCGTGCCGCCCTCGAGGGTGACGAAGCGGATGCCCCCGCCCCGCAGGGTGTCGACCACGAGGCGGTAGCTGCGCCGAGTGACGTCCTGCGGTTCCAACTCGATGCGCTTGATCGTCGAGATCGAGAGGCCGCTCTACAGGGCAAGATCGGACATGGACCAGTTGAGCAGGGCACGCGCGGCCCGGAGATGATCGGGCGTCAGGCTCCCGGTCGCGGCGAGGTCACTCTCCACCGACAGCAGGGCCGATCGGCCGAGCTTCTCGCAGAGGGTCGAGAACACGATCTGGCCGAGACGCTTCTGCAATTCGTCCTCGAGGCCCGTCGTATCGGCAGTGTCGAACGAGGTCGGCTGCGCGTCCGCCGTGGCCGAGCCGGCGCCTTCGGCGAAGGCTCGCGGTGCGACGGTCCGACCCCGGTTGAGGTTTTCCAGCCAGGCAAGCGTGGGTTCAGTATACGGCATCTGGCGACACGTGTGATTGCAACATCGGGAAAGGCTTGGATAAAGAGAGTCTGCACCGTCGGCACTCTGCTGCAACAGAGATACAACCATCATTGCCGCGATAGACCGATAAATCTCCCGCCAGGCACTTGAAGTCCGCCCCGCAGATTGATCGCACTTTTGGAACTATTCTTTTCGGCAAAGCGACGCTTACTCAAATTCTGTCAAATGACAGAAACTGTCAAATCATCGCAATCGTGATACGGTCGCGCGCAATCCCGATAGAAACGCCCCAACGCCGATCCGATCGTTGGCGAGGGCCGAGCATTCTCGGCGCCCCGCAACGGTGCCGGGCCGGTCCGAACGCCTCAGAGGGCGCGGCTGGCGCGGCGGGTTTCCGTCGGCGTGCGACCGTACTGGCGACGGTAGCGCTGGCCGAAATCGCCCATATGAACGAAGCCCCAGGAGCGGGCGATGTCGGCGACCGAGAGGGACGCCTTGGTGGGGGACATCAGGTCCCGGTGGGCTTGCGCCAGCCGAAGCTCGAGGATTACCTGAACGGGCGTACGCCCGAGGTCACGGCGAAATCGGTCCTGAAGCGAGCGGACGCTGATCCCCGCCACTGCCGCGATGTCGGCCAGGGTCAGGGCCCGCGAAAGATTCGCCGCGATGTAGTCGAGCGCCCGCCTGAGGCTGCGGGAGGGGATGTCTTGCGCCTGGGACGGAGCAGGGGCGACGCGCCGGGGCCAAGCCGACAGCAGCTGGTAGCTCAGGATCTCCTTCAGGAGCGGGAAGGTCAGGTCGTCATGGCTGTCGAGTCCCTGGATCTGCTGCTGAACCCGCTGCAGGGTGAGAAACAGGGCCATCATGGCAGGGGTCGCCACGGGAGCCGTGGGCGCGAGGTCCGGCAGGGTACCATCGCGGATGCCCGTCAGGGCCACTTGGGCGGCCATCAGCGCCTCGACGCTGAACGTCCCGCTGACCGCACCGAATGCGCCGAAGGCCTGGACCTCCCGCAGGTCGCTGAAGTTGACGAGGGTCGCATGAGTCGGAACGCCGTCGACGTCTCCGGACCGGCGCCGATAGATGACGTGACCGCTCGTCACGAAGCGGATCGTGATCAGCTGCGCGTTGAACTTGGGTTTCGTCACGAAGCCGCTGGACGAGCGGGTCTCCCACAGGCTGAAGGCCTCGTTCTGACTGCCGGCGATCGCGATGTCGGGCATGGTCGAACGCAGGACGTCGAAACCGATTGCGAGTCCGCCGCGATCGTTGAACAGCTGGAGTTGTCGCATCGATGCGATACTGGCAACGAACCGTCCCTGGGAGCGCCAGGTGACCGGATCGGGACGCGGATGACCCGTCATTGCAACTTGTCCGATGCGCCTGCCGTCAGCAGCCTCCTCCAGCGCTCCGCCTTGTCAGGATGCGCGCCAGGATGCCGTCCCTGTAAGGCGAGGTTTTTTCCGTTATGCAAATGATTTGCGCAAAATCCACCGGAATGGTGAATCGGACAGACCGATCAACTCCAGAAAGATCAGTATCGAGCCCAAACCTTGAGTTGTTTATTACGGTGATTAGTTGTAAATCATCGGCAGAATATGCCTGAATTTTTCAGCGAGCCTTTGCGTCCGCCCGGCACAAGGGTCCGGTCGCCGGACAAGCGGCCTGGCGCATTCCCAATCGAAAAACCGCCCATCCTCGAAATCTGACCGGACAGAGAGCGAAGGTCAGGCCCTTCGATGACGAGCCTCGCCATGCCAGCAACACGCTACACGATCCTGTCGACCCCCATCGGTCCGCTGGTCCTCGCCGGACCGGATGAACGCCTCGCCTGCATCGGGTTTCCGCGCGGCAAGGGCGCGGTGACGCCGGGGCCGGACTGGTACCGCGACGACACCGCCTTCGCTCCGGCGCGCGCACAGCTCGAAGCTTACTTCGACGGGTGCCTCACCCGCTTCGATCTCGCCCTGGCACCGCGGGGCACTCCGTTCCAACACGCGGTCTGGCAGGCTCTCACCGAGATCCCGCCGGGGGAAACGATCAGCTACAGCGAACTCGCCCGCCGAATCGGGCGGCCCGGCGCCAGCCGCGCCGTGGGAGCGGCCAACGGCGCCAATCCCCTGCCGATCGTCGTACCGTGCCACCGGGTCATTGGTGCCGGCGGAGCCCTGACGGGCTTTGGCGGCGGCCTCGACATCAAGCGCTTCCTGCTGGCCCTGGAGGGGGGCTCGCGCACCGAACCGCCCGAGCAGCCCAGCCTGTTCTGAGGATGCCCGCCTCAGCGTGGATGTCGCTCGGCGCTGCACACCTGAACTGCCCCTCACGCCCACGTCCGAGATGAAGTCTCGAACAGGCAACCCAGGGCTGGACGCAAACGACTCGGCCGGGATGCCATGAGGCTCCTGCGGCCGGCCCCGCCCCCGGGTGGCGATCTCGTCGGCCGTCGAAGCCGTGTGTGAAGTCGCGATCGCCGCAATGCTGGCGAAGGTCAGCGCCGCGATCGACGTGGAACGCGGGCCGACGGACGACTCCCCGGGGATCTTTCCGGAGCTCGGGGTGCTGAGTATCGCCGAAGCCTGATTCCCGGCCTTGGCAGCGCCCTGGCCGGCCGCTGCAGCAACGCCACCCTGAGCCAGGACCTCGTCGGGATCCTCCTCACCGCGCCGATCGCACGGATCGAGCAACTCGGCCGCCACCGCATCCTCGCTACTGAGAACGGAGGTCGAGACCGACGCTCTTCGGGCTCTCGCACCGCGCGAAGACGCTCGCCCTGTTCCGGACCATCGCGGCGCTCATCACCGACATGGCCCTCATCGGCAGCGGCAGCGCCATCCGATCCGGCTTCGTCTTCGTGGTGCGCTACGTGGGCTCGCCGGTCGGCGACATCATCGCCTGCCTGCCCGCTACTTCGGCAGGGCGTAGATGTTCACGTCGAGCTTCTCGTCGGCCTTGTCGTTCAGGTCCGTGACGTATTCCTCGATGAACTTATCCTGCACGACGATGTCCTTGGCATCCAGGTAGGCGGTCAGGGTCTCGTAGGTGCCATCGATCTCGTCGTAGGACCCCTTGTGCGGGAACCGGAGGGCGCGACCACTCGGCGTGGTGCCGAAGCGCAGGCCGTCGGCCTCGGCCGGCTTGGGGTCCGGCATCGCAGCGATCGGGATCATCGCATCGTACTGGAAGCCGTCGTCGTCGGTCTTGGCGAAGACCGCGATCGGCCGGCCCACGGCCTGAATGCCGGCCTTGGCGAGATCGGCCTCGATGCGCTGGAACGCAGCCTTCAGACTCGGTACCGCCTCCTCCCACTTCGTCCGCCCGGCGAGGATCGCCGCGGGCTTCGCGGGCAGCGAGACTTCGTCGACGTCGTTGGCGTCGCCGGGGGTCGCCACCAGGGTCTGCCGCGGGCCGGCCGGCGGCGTGGCGGAGGGGGCCGTCCCGGCCTGGGCCGGCACCGGGATGTCCGCCGTGCCCGGCGTCTTCGGATCGGGGTTGGTGGTGGTCGGCAGCGGGTTGGCCGCGGCCGGGGGCGTGACCGCCTGCGCCTGGGCCGGGTTCGCGGCGCAGGCCGTCGACAGCGCGACGCATCCGGCGAGCACTGTGGCGAGCGACTTGAAGCTGGGGCGGGTCAAGAAGCTGGGGCGGGTCAAGGCGGTGGCTCCGGATCGGCGCGGGGCACGTCGAATCGCGCACCCCTGGGCCCGTACGAAGAACCTAGGCGCGATACCCGCCTTGGGCGAGACGTCCCGGGTGCCGCGCCGCACGAAGCGGATGAAGCGCGGCGCTTCTGCAACGCAGCCACGCCGCTCGAGGCCCGTGCGTGCGCGGACGCTTTGGCCTATAGCCCCACCAGGGCCGGTCGCCCTCGCGGGGGTCCGTCGACCTGCGCGATCTCGAACATCCCGGACGCACGACACAGAGACAAGGCGGCATGAGCGAGCTTGCCCATCGACGGTTCCTGAAGATGCATGGAGCCGGAAACCAGATCGTGGTGCTGGACCTGCGCGGCATGCAGACGCAGGTCTCGGCCGGGGAGGCGCGTGCCATCGCGGCGTATCCCCGGGCGCAGTTCGACCAGCTCATGGTGATCCACGATACCCGTACGCCGGGCACCGATGCGTCCTTGCGGATCTACAACACCGATGGTTCGGAAGCCGGCGCCTGCGGCAATGGCACCCGCTGCGTCGCCTACGCGATGCTCGACGACCCCGCCATGGCCCGGCCGGCCGAGAGCGGCCGGCTCCTCCTCGAGACCCGCGGCGGGCTCGTGGGCGTCAAGCGCGTCGCCGAGCGCTCCTTCACCGTCGACATGGGCCGGCCGAAGCTCGCCTGGACCGAGATTCCCCTGGCCGAGCCTTTCCAGGACACCCGCCGGATCGAACTCCAGATCGGTCCGATCGACGATCCGGTGCTGCACTCGCCGAGCGTCGTGAACATGGGCAACCCGCACGCGGTGTTCTTCGTGGATCGCGATCCTGACACCTACGATCTCGCCCGCATGGGCCCGATGCTGGAGAACCACCCGATCTTTCCGGACCGCGCCAACATCTCGGTCGCCCAGGTGCTGGGGCCGGACCGGATCAAGCTGCGGGTCTGGGAACGGGGCGCAGGCTTGACCCAGGCGTGCGGCACCGCCGCCTGCGCCACCGTGGTGGCCGCCTCGCGCCTGCGAATGATCGGTCGCGGCGCCACCGTGAGCCTGCCCGGCGGCGACCTCGTCATCGAATGGCGCGCGGACGACCACGTTCTGATGACCGGCCCGGTAGCGCTGGAATGGGACGGCAGCTTCCCGCCGGAGATCTTCTCGGCCGAAGACGCCGCCTGAGATGACGGTCGAGACACTGACCTTCGGCTGTCGCCTCAACACCGTCGAATCCGAGGTGATGCGCGGGCACGCGGCTGCGGCGACGACGACGTCCGCGGACCTCGTCATCGTCAACACCTGCGCGGTGACCGCCGAGGCCGGTCGCCAGGCCCGCAAGGCGATCCGAAAGCTTGCCCGCGAACGCCCCGGCGCCGAGATCGTGGTCACCGGCTGCGGCGCCCAGGTGGAGACCGACGCCTACGCGGCCATGCCGGAGGTGGCGCGCCTCGTCGGCAACGACGCCAAGGGCCGAGCCGAGACCTGGTCCGCTCCCAGCCGTCCGGAGGCACGGACCGCCGTCGACGACATCATGGCGGTACGCCGCGCCACGCCGACCCGGATCACCGGCATCGCCGGCCAGACCCGCGCCTTCATCCCCGTCCAGAACGGCTGCGATCACCGCTGCACCTTCTGCGTCATCCCCTTTGGGCGCGGAAACTCGCGCTCCGTGCCCTTGTGGGACGTGGTCGACCAAGTCGCGCGCATCGTCGAGTCCGGCGGACACGAGGTGGTGCTCACCGGGGTCGACCTGACCGCCTATGGGCGCGACCTCGACGCGACCCCGAGCCTGGGATACCTGATACAGACCATCCTCGCGCAGGTCCCCGGCCTCGCCCGGCTGCGCCTCTCCTCGATCGATTCCATCGAGGCCGATGCGGCACTCATGGCGGCCATTGCCGGCGAGGCGCGGCTGATGCCGCATTTCCATCTCTCCCTCCAGGCCGGCGACGACCTCATCCTGAAACGGATGAAGCGGCGTCACGCCCGCGCCGACGCGATTAGATTCTGCAACACGGTCAGGGCCTTGCGCCCCGGCGCCGTCTTCGGGGCCGACCTGATCGCGGGCTTCCCCACCGAGACCGACGCGCAGTTCGCCCGCTCCCTCGACCTCGTGGCCGAGTGCGGCCTGACGCATCTCCACGTCTTCCCGTATTCCGCCCGCCCCGGCACTCCGGCCGCCCGGATGCCACCTGTACCCGGCGACGTCATCCGGGATCGCGCCGCGCGCCTGCGGGCTGCTGGCGACGCCGCCCTCGCGGCCCATCTCGCCGGCGAGGTGGGCCAGACCCGCCGGGTGCTCACGGAGCGGGGTGGCCTCGGCCGCACGGACGCCTTCACGCCGGTCCGGCTCCCGCCCGAGACACCGCCCGGACTCTTCACCGACGTGACAATTGTCGGGCACGACGGACGGGCGCTCATCGCCGCCTAAGTGGATCGCGGCCGATCGGTCGTCTAAGCGCTGCCGGTTCCCCGATGCCCGCACCCTGCCAATCCCACCTGCATATGCCTAGGCGCCGGCGCCTCGATCCGGATTGGGGGCTTCTTTGGATAGAGCGGGAGAGTGAGCGCGCGGGCATGCAGCTGGAGGCCCGGGCTGCCGCTGCGGGGGGCAGTGCCGTAGATCGGGTCGCCGAGGATGGGAAAGCCCATCGCGGCGCAGTGGACGCGCAGCTGATGCGTCCGCCCGGTAACCGGCGAGAGGGCGAGCCAAGTCAGGCCGCCGCCGCACCCAAGGACCGCGAAGCGGGTGAGGGCGTTATCGCCCGCCGGGTCGACCTTCATCCACCAGGAGCGGGGATCGTCGGAGCGACGCGCCAGGGGCAGGGCGATCTCGCCGGCCCCCACCTCTGGCTCGCCCTCGACCAGGGCCCAGTAGGTTTTCACGACCGTGCCGCTCGCGGCGAAGAGCTTGTTCAAGCGCGCAAGGGCCTTGGCGTGGCGCCCGAGGACGAGGCAGCCCGAGGTATCGCGATCGAGGCGATGGATTGCCTCGGGCCGGCGAGGCAGACCGAAGCGCAGAGCGTCGAGATGATCGGTGAGAGTCTCGCCGCCTTTGGGGCCAGGATGGACCGGCAAACCCGCCGGCTTGTCGATGACGAGCATAAGGGCATCGCGGTAGAGGAGGCGCGCGCCTATGTCTGTTACGAGGGCATCGGCTGGGGGCATGGCCCTGCGCTAACCATGCCGGGTCCGGGGAGCAAGCGGGAATGAGCGAAGACAAGAGGCCGGGCTGGCTGCTGCGCAAGATGTTCGGCACCAAGGAGGAGGAGCGGCCCGCCCCGGTGCCGGTTCAACCGCCAGATCCCAAACCGGTCGCAAAGACCATCGTCGAGCCGGTGGTCGAACCGGCCGCGCTGCCCGTGGACTCCCCCGCCTCGCTGTCCGAGGGTCAACCCGATTTCGCCACGGCCGCAACGGACGTCTTCCACGTACCGCCACCGCCCGGTGAGCCGGGTGAAGGGACACCGGGCAAGAATGCGATCCCGGACGAACTCGAGGGCGCAGACCTCCAGCCCGTGGAGGGCGCGGAGGAGCGTCCGCCCGCCGGCACGGCCGGCGACGATCCCGCACGGGGAGCCAAGGCCGCCGACACAACGAGCCAAGCCTTTGCACCCGAGCCGGCACAGGCAGTCCCACTCGCACCACGTCCCGAGCTCGAGCCGGAAGTCTCGACTCAGATTTTCATGCCAGAGCCCGACGCGGCTTCGGAAGAACCGACCCGCGGCTGGTGGAGCCGCCTGACGGGAGGCATGAAGCGGACCTCCTCGGCCCTGACCGAGCGCGTCACCGGCCTGTTCACCAAGCGCAAGCTCGACGCCGACACTCTGGAGGAGCTTGAGGACGCCCTGATCCAGGCAGATTTCGGCATCGAGACGGCAACCCGAATCTCGGAGGCCGTAGGCAAGGGCCGCTACGAGAAGGGTATTTCGCCGGATGCGGTCCGCGAGATCTTGGCGGCGGAGGTGGAGCGCGCGCTCGCTCCCGTGGCGATTCCCTTTCGCATTGATACCTCGAAGAAGCCTTTCGTGATCCTGATGATCGGGGTCAACGGCGCGGGCAAGACCACCACCATCGGTAAGCTCGCACTGAAGCTCAAGGCAGAAGGGCACTCCCTGATGCTGGCCGCGGGCGACACCTTCCGTGCTGCGGCGATCGAGCAGCTTAAGGTCTGGGGCCAGCGCACACAGACGCCCGTCATCGCCCGAGCGCAGGGCGCGGACGCCGCGGGCCTCGCCTTTGACGCTTACGAAGCCGCCAAGGCGCAAGGGAGCGACGTGCTCCTCATCGACACGGCGGGCAGGCTGCAAAACAAGGCAGGCTTGATGGCGGAGCTGGAAAAGATTCTTCGGGTGATCCGCAAGATCGACCCGCAAGCACCCCACGCAGTGCTCCTCGTGCTCGACGCCACCGTGGGTCAAAACGCACTGAGCCAAGTCGAGCTGTTCTCGAAAGCAGCGAACGTGACCGGCCTCGTCATGACCAAGCTCGACGGCACGGCTCGCGGCGGCATCCTGGTGGCACTCGCCGCCAAGTTTGGCCTGCCGGTGCACTTCATCGGCGTCGGTGAGGGCGTGGAGGACCTGGAGCCCTTCGCTGCCCGAGACTTCGCCCGGGCCATCGCAGGACTGGACGCCGGGTGAGACGGCACGCACCCTGAAGCGCCGTGTCGCGGCAAGCCGTCACCCGCAACCCTATATGACGGACACCATGCAGATTGAAGCCATTCCCCCGCACCGCCATCTCCCCCCGTTCCTGAAGCTCGCCCTCGAGCTCGGGCCGCTGATGGTCTTCTTCTTCGGCAACGCCTATGCCGAACGCCTGGGCGTCCACCCGGATCAGAAGCTGTTTGTGGCGACCGGCATCTTCATCGCCGCAACCGTGGCGGCTCTCGCGGTCCATTATGCGCTGATGCGGCGCCTGCCGATCATGCCCCTGGTTTCGGGTGTGGTGGTGATCGTGTTCGGAGGATTGACCCTGGCGCTACAGGACAAGACCTTCATCATGATGAAGCCGACCATCGTGAACACGCTGTTCGGCGTCGTGCTGCTGGGCGGCCTCGCCTTCGGCAAGTCCCTGCTCTCGGTCGTACTGGATTCGATGTTCGCCCTTACGGAGGATGGATGGCGCAAGCTGACCTTCCGCTGGGGGGTGTTCTTCCTTTTCCTGGCGGTGATCAACGAGGTCGTCTGGCGGACTCAGACGGAAGATTTCTGGGTCAGCTTCAAGGTTTTCGGCATCATGCCGCTGACTATCGCCTTCGCGTTGGCCCAGACACCGCTTCTTCTGCGCCATGAGCGCAAAGAGCCTGATAGCAGTTCCCCTTGATATCGCGCGAAGCTGACGGCGTTCCTCAAGCTGCGCCGATGATGCGGGCATACTCGGCCTCAGGAACGCCGTAGGATGCCCCGGCGACAGCGAGAAGTGCAACACGATCACGGATTCCGATGCCGCCCCTGCGCATCTTCAGGGCGCCGGCGAGTTCGAGCACGCGCAGCCCGGTCGTCACGCCTGCACGCCGGACGCCGAGCATCAGTGAGAGCGTCTCATGGGTCAGCGGCAAATCCTCCCGGTCGGCCCGGTCGTGACACATCAGCAGCCAGCGGGCGAGGCGTTGCTCGATAGTGAAATGCGCATTGCAGAGACCGGCTTGGGCCAGTTGCACGGCGTAGAACTGAGCGTAGCGCAGGAAGTAGGCGTGCAGAGCCCGGCTCTCGGACAGTGCCGTCCGGAATGCATCCGCGTCGATGCGCAGGGTCCGGCACGGCACCTGAACGAGAGCGCTGTGCGGCGCGCTATCGACCCCGTTGAGCAAGGCGATGCCGATCATACCCTCTGGCCCGACGATCCCAGCCTCTGATTGTACACCGTCGGACGCGTGAGCGATCACGGAGATCATGCCCGGCTCCGGGAAATGTACGGCCGCAATTGGCTCGCCAGGGGCTTCGAGCAAGGCTCCCTGCTCGAATGAGCAACGAACCAGCGCTGATCGAAGTCGCTCGAACTCGGATGGCGGCAACGCGCGAAGGAGGCGGTTGCGAACCTCGGATTGAACAATGATCGACGTCACAACCCCGGCAATCAAAAAGCGGGAGTGCGAACGCAAGGTCACCCGCAGCCCGTACTTAACTTGGGCGACGAAGTGGACATGCCATATCGATGCTGCATTGTGAAGATAACAACGAGTTGTATTTCGGTCCGTTATCAGACGAAGAACTTATCTAGAAAGACAGAAACTCCCCTTGTGATATAAGATAACAATCTATATCTTTTTTAATATAAATTTCGTTAGAAATATATAATCACAACCGATTGAAATATTGTTCTATCCTTGATTGCCGTTCTTGTAGGTGAGATTATGGAGAGCCAATCCAGCAGTGACAAACAAGAATAAAGATCTGTTGTGCAGATACCCTTAGCTGTGGCTGCACGTACGAAGAGGCCTGGAGACGATCGTCTAAGAGGGGAGGAACCCCCCTTACAAGAACAAGCACCTTGCGGCGCCGTTCAAGCTTCGCATGGTGCAGTTCCCTCAGGTAATCACCGGATGAATCCGCCATGCCCCAGTACTTCCTAAATATCCGGGACCGAGATACATTGATCTTTGATCCCGAAGGCGATGTCTTATCGGGCTTGCCTGAGGCACGCGATCTCGTCGAGCGCACCGTTCACGACATTCGCAGGCGCCCAGAGACCTATGGTGATCCCAAAATCTGGGAGTGCCGCAGCTTCGAAGTTACGGATCCATCCGGTCGAGTCTTACTCGAGATCGCATTTTCAACCGTACGATAGCGTACATTCCGGAGCAGGGGCAGACATAGCCTCCCCAGCAAATTGTACGACATAGTACAGACGCCCTCTGATGCAGTTCCTTAAGACCTAGATCCGGCTATGAGAGACGTCTGTCCCCCTGTCCGAGCAGCAAGACGTTCGATAGCTGCTCTATCGAGCCGCTACGTTTCATGCCGGTGCCGTCACAGCGATACGTTCGAAATCACCTCCTCAGCATCCTCAGCCCTGATGATTATGAGGCGATCCAATCCGTTGCGGAGGGCGTGGCGCTGGGGCGCCGAGACATCCTGATCGCCGCCAACAAATCGATCACGCACGTCTATTTCTTAGAATCGGGTATCGCCTCGGAGGTTGCCGCTACGCCCGACGGCCGGCGGATCGAGGTGTGCATCACCGGTCCTGAAGGAATTGTCGGGGTCCCGCTGCTGCTCGATGTCGACCGGACGCCCCATGAGACCTTCGTGCAGATCGAGGGGGATGCCGTCCGGGTCGAAGCCACGGCATTCCGGCGCCTCATCGAGGAGCGGCGACTCCTGAGGGGGATCTTCGCGCATTACGCCTATGTGGCCCATTTGCAGACCGCTGGAACCGCGCTGTCCAACGGCAGTCATACCTTGGAAGAGCGCCTCGCCCGCTGGCTTCTGATGTGCCACGATCGGGTGGACGGAGACGAGTTCCCCGTCACACACGAGTTCCTCTCGACGATGCTCGGCGTGCGCCGCCCCGGCGTGACGACGGCGATACACAGCCTGGAGGGCGCCGGGATGATCAAGGCTCGGCGCTCGCACGTTCAGGTGTTGGACCGGGACAAGCTCAAGGCCGCGGCGGGGGACAGCTACGGCGTGCCTGAGACGGAATATCGCCGCCTCCTCCGGGCCAGGCGCTGAGCGTCCGTCGGGTCAGGTCATCGCGGGGCGGAGGCCGCCGATCCGATGGATCGAATTTTGTCGAGCACACCGGGATAGCTCTCCGGGGTCAGGATTCCCACCAGCTTGTCCCGAATGGTGCCATCCGGTCCGATGATGAAGGTCTCGGGAACTCCGTAGACACCGAAATCGATGCCGGTGCGTCCCTCCGTATCGAGCCCCACGGCCTGGAAGGGAACGCCGTTCCGGGTCAGGAAACGGCGCCCATTCTCCGGCGTGTCCTTGTAGTCGATGCCGACCAAGTGGACGCCAGGCTCCCGCGCCAGTCGCATGAGCTGGGGATGCTCGATCTGGCAGGGAGCGCACCATGAAGCCCAGAAATTGACCACCGTGACCTTGCCCAGAAGATTGGCATGAGAGAGGCCGGGAACGGGCGCGCCCTGTGAAACCAAGCCCGGCATCGCCGGCAGGGTGAAGGTCGGCGCCGGCTTGCCGATCAGCGCCGAGGGAATGGCCGCGGGATCGGCACCCGAGCGCAGGCGAAGAAAGAAGACTCCAGCAAGGACTGCGAACGTGACGAGCGGCAGGATGACCAGCAGCGAACGCCGGACTGGTTCCGGACTTTGCATCGAGGATTCGGGCGTGCTCACGCGCGGCCTCCCGGACCGTCTTTCACCTCACCCTGCAGGCGATCCAGTTCTCGCTTCCGAGAGCGTTGATCGCGCAACGCATGAAGAGTCAGCCCACCAACCACCAGAGCGGTGAAGGCATAGGCCCCCAGGATGTAGCCGGCGTGCTGGCCAAGGGTCATAGACAAAACTTCACGAGTGAGATTTCCGGGGTGCCTGTCCCTGCTGCCTACATCGATGCGGCTCACAGGCTCTGAACCGCCCGACCGATCGGCGCTTGCCCCATCGCCCCCTGGCTCATCGACGCCCCACGTGCGGACGACGGGCCGGCATCGAGGCGTTCGGCTTCCCGCAGGGTCAAGGCCCGAATTCGGCGCCGCAAGATCTCGGTGCGCATAGCCTGGAGGTGCAGTGTGACGCCGAGGATCGTGAAGGCAAGGATCATCTCGAGCAGCGGGTAGAGCATGCTGGGATCGATGGACGATCCGCCCATGCGCATGATCGACGCCGGCTGGTGCAAGGTCGACCACCAGTTCACCGAGAACTTGATGATCGGCAGATTCACCGCGCCGACCAGGGTCAGGATGGCGATGGCACGCGCGGCCCGGCTCGGATCTTCGATCGTCCGCCACAGGGCGATAATCCCGCAATAGATCAGGAAAAGCACGAGCATCGAGGTCAGGCGCGCATCCCAGACCCAGTAGGTGCCCCACATGGGCTTGCCCCACAGAGATCCGGTCACGAGGCAGATCAGCGTGAACGCCGCCCCGATCGGCGCGGCGGCGCGCTGGGCGACATCGGCCAGGGGGTGACGCCAGACGAGGGTTCCGATGGCCGAGATCGCCATGGCGCCGTAGAAGAAAACGCCGAGCCAGGCCGCCGGCACATGGATGTACATGATCCGTACGGTCTCGCCCTGCTGGTAATCGGGCGGCACGACGAACCAGGTGAGATACAGACCGACCACGAGGAGCAGACCCGACAGCCCGGCAAGCCAGGGCATCACGGGCTGGGTCCAGCGCAGGAAGTGACCGGGATGGGCGAGGCGTGTCCACATGGTCTCGCCCTCTAGCCCAGGGTGCGGTGCAGCGGCAATGCGTGGGTTACGCGCAGGAGGCGGAACCCGGTCACGTCCTCGGGCGATCAGCCACTGGACTGGAAGCCTTCCAGGGGTGCTGCCACGCTGCAGACGAGACCGGTGGGATGGTAGTCCAGCGCGATCGTGCCGCCGACGGCACCGACGAGGCCGCGCTCGATCAGTCGCGACCCGAACCCCTTGTGCGTGGGCGGTGTGACCATCGGCCCGTCCGCTTCGGACCAGATCAGACGGACCATCGTCCCACCCGTGGTTCGATCCTGGTCGAGGCTCCAGTGAAGGTTGACCCGTCCATCGGGAACCGAGAGCGCACCGTACTTGGCGGCGTTGGTCGCCAACTCGTGCAGCATCAGCGCGAGGGCCAGGGCCGCCTTCGAGCCGAGAAGGACCGCAGGGCCCGCGAATGCAAAGCGCCCGGGCTGCCGATCGTCGTGGATCGAGAGGGCGCCGCGCATCACCGCTTCCATCTCGGCGCTCTCGTGCACCCCGGCGAGCAGGATGTCGTGTGCCTTGCCGAGGGCGATGAGACGGGCCGCCAGGGCTTCCTTGGCGGCCTCGATATCGGTGACGTTGCGCAGGGTCTGCGAGGCGATGGCCTGGACCATCGCGAGGGTGTTCTTGAGGCGGTGGCTCAGTTCCCGGTTCAACGTACGCTGCTGTTCGTCGGCTTCGACGCGGGTGAGACCGCCCCAGGCGCGCTCCGCCACTTCGCGCGCGAACGTGATCTCGCCGGCACTCCAATCGCGGGGATGGCGATCGAGGACGTAGAGAATGCCTACGAGGCGGCCCCGGCGGAGAACCGGCACCTTGATCACGGCGCGCATCCCGAGCCGGGCATAGCCCTCCGGGTCGTCGACGCGCTCGGGCGTTGCGGCGATATCGGCCACGCTGATGACGTCGCCGCGGACCAGACGGCCGACGCTCGCCGCCAGGGTCGACCGGGACGCGGTCGGCAGGCCGACGGCGTGGGTCGCATCCGCGTCCCCCTCGGCGGTCCAGTCGGGATTGAGCGATGCGATCTGACCGCCGGGGTCGACCTGGGCATAGCCCGCCCGGGCGACCAGGAGGGTCCGCCCCAGGCTCTCGGCCGTGGCGGCGACCACGTCGGCGTGCGTGTGCAGGTCGCGCAGGCGGTCGCCGAGGGCGATCAGCGCCTCGCGGCGGGCATCGGCGCGCTTCTCCTCGGTAATGTCCTCGATCATCGCCGTGGCGTGGACGTCGCCGCCCAGGCGCTGTGAGACCAGGTTGACCCGCGCCCAGATGATGCGCCCGTCCATGCGGCGGTAGCGCTTCTCCAGGCGGAGCTGCAGGGTCTCCCCGGTCGCGAGGCGCTCGTGCAGCCCCGCCCGGTCTTCGTCGTCCTCGGGCGGTGTCCAGCGGGCGAGGGAATGGCCGAGGATCTCGGATTCCGGCGCCCCCCAGATCTCGCACAGCTTGGCGTTCACCGCGAAGGCGCGCACGGTCCGCGGATCGAACTGGACGATGCCGATATTGGCGCCCTGGAACACCGCCCGGAACTGCGCGCCGACGCGGTTGCGCTCTGTCAGGTCGAGCAGTGCGGCGCTCATGCGCAGGGGGATTCCGTCCGCGTCGCGGACCAGGGCGCCGCGGTCGAGGACCTCCGCGTAGGTGCCGTCGGCGCGCCGGAACCGGTACTCCTGGCTCCAGGCCTCGACGCCGCCCGCGAGGGCGGAGCCCAGAGCGGCCTCGACGCCGGGGCGATCGTCCGGGTGGATCCGGGCGAGCCACCAGGCGCTGGTCGGTCCCACCTCCGACGGCGCCCAGCCGTAAGCGGTGGTCAGGGCGGGATTCCACAGCACGACTCCGGTGGCGAGGTCCCAGTCGCGGATGGCGTCGTTGGTGGCGCGTGCGGCGATCTCGGCCGCCCGCGCCTCGGTGACGTCCTGCATCGTGCCGACCAGGCGGGCCGCGCGGCCCTGGTCGACCACGCGTCGCGCCCGCGCCCGTATCCAACGCGGTCGTGTCGAGGTCACGCGCCGGACCGTGCAGTCCAGCGTCCCGGACCCCGCCGGAGCGAGGGCGGCGCAGAACGCCGCGTCCAGCGCGGCGCGATCCTCGGGGTCGAGGGCCGCGAGGACGGTGTCCGCGTCGGCGACCGGCCCCGACGCGGCGAGGCCGAGCAGGCTCCGGAATCCGGCGTCGCACCGGAAGGTCCGGGTGGCGGGGTCGTAGGTGAACAGGCCGAGGCCGGCCGACTCAGCGGCAAGACGCAGGAGCAGCGCCGCATCCGCGGGATCACCTGTGGGATCGCTTGCGGAATCACTCGGGGGACCACTTGCCGCGTCGAAGCCCGGCGCGCCCGCAGCCGTCCGGTCCCCGGCGGCCGGGGGCGGCTCGTCCGGGGCCTGGCCGGGCTGCTGGTTTGCGGCGGGCTGCGTCATCGGGGGCAGGCGGGGAAGCGGGGCTCTGCGGAGGGGAGGGTCAGGCCGGTTCGGACGTCGCGAGTTCGCGCGGCGCGTCCGTCTCCCGCCGGTCGGGGGGCGGCTCCACCGCCACCAGGCCGCCGCCGGGATCGTAGACCGCGCCGAGCACCGTCTCGTAGTGCCTGCGCACGACGCCGTGGCACTCGCAGGCGGCGGTCTCCGCCAGCACGCGGTTGCGGATGGTGATGCGGCCGCGCCCGACCTCGATCAGGCCCTGCTGCTGCAGCGCCCGCAGGATCCGGGTGAGGTAGGTCCGCTGCACGCCCAGCATGGTGGCGAGCAGCTCGTGGGTCACCGGCAGGACGTCGGTGCCGATGCGGTCCTGCAGGGTCAGGAGCCAGCGCAGGCAGCGCGATTCGATCGGGTGCAGGGCGTTGCACGCCACCGATTGCAGGACCTGCGCGAGCAGGCAGTCGGCGTAGCGGGTGAACAGGTTGCGCAGGGCCGGGGAGACCCGCTTGGCCTCCTGGAGGCGCAGGGCGTCCATGCGCAGGATCGGTCCGCCGATCTGGACGACGGCGTTGGTGGATGCGGGCAGGAAGCCGCTGCTGACGACGCCGCCCACCGCGCCCTCGCGACCCACCGTGGCGACCTCGGCGCTGCGGCCGTCGCGCATGGCGACGATGAGGGTGACCACCGCCTGCCGGCACGGGAAGGCGATGGAGGTGACGTCGCTGCCGGCCTCGAACAGGGACTCGCCGCGCTCCCGCGGCAGGGGGTCGAGGAAGGGCTCGAGCAGCGCGCGATCCTCGGGCCGGAGGCCGTCGAGGAGAAGGTTGCCCGTAGGTCGATCGGAGGCCGGGCCCATGCCGTGCGCTGTGTTCACCGTCTGTCTCTTCGGCCTCTAGCGCAGAGCCGTCGCATCCGTCTGTCTACAAGTAGACCTTTGCTGAGACAAATTTGTCGTTTTGATGGGAACTTCAGTGGACGCGTGCCGTCATCGGGCCGATTCGTGCATTCGCGTCAGGACCCGGACCGGGAAAGCCGGTGCGGACCGGCCGTCAGCGCGCCTGGCCGGCCTCGTCGCCCTCGCCGATACAGTCGAGGGCCCGCTCCACGGCCGTCACGGCGTCGAGGAGGTTCTGGACCGTGCGCTCGACCTCGCGGGCCGGGCGTCCCATGGCGGCGGCCCGGGCGCCCACGATCTCCAGCTGCTCCAGGAGCGCGAAGAGATCGTCGGCGACCGCCACCACGTCGCTGATGACGACCGGCGGATCGGCGGGGCGGCGGAGGAAGGGAACGACGTTGCTCATTGACACCATGTCTCGCGTGTTCGCGGGCAAAGCGCCAGCCTGCACGCGCCGCGATTCCCCATCTTCACCCCCCGAACCGCCGCTTCCTTGCCGAGGTGGTGAGCATTTTCGTGGCACGGCAACATCAGTACGGCAGGAACCGGCGACGATTCGTTAGCCTTGCGCTTGACGGGCGCGGGGCCAGGGCAGCACCACAGGCGCTGCTTTCGCCACAGGATCCGCCCCGATGCGCCTCGCTTCCCTCGCCCTCGCCGCCACCCTCCTGGGCGGCCTCTGCGCCTGCAACAGCGACAGCCCGAGCGGGCGCAGCGGTCTCTCGGACGCCTTCGACACCAGCAACTATCGCCAGTCCAGCAACACCAACGGCACCCAGACCCGCCGCGACGTCAACCGCCAGTACACCCAGCCGTCGATGCCCTCGATCGCCTTCCGCGGCAACTGAGCCGGCAGCGTCCCCCGGTGCGTCCCTTCCCCGGATGGGGGAGGGGCGTGGGCGTGACGCCGTCCTCCACGCGAGGACCTGAGCGACGCGACGGCGTCCACCCGGGTTGACCGCGAAGACTGGTTCGCGCGGTGAAACGGTTGCCGTCCCACCCCGCCATCCCGGGGCCGCGCAGCGGCGCCCGGGATCCAGGCGCGCAGGCGGCGCAAGATGTGACAGCGTTGGCGGGTCTGGATTCCGGGCTCGCCGACGGCGCCTCGGAACGACGATGCGCTGTCGCTTGCCATCACCCCGCCGGGAAGCCGGAGCGGATCAGCGTCGCCCGGCCTGGACGGAGGGCGTGTCCCTCTCCCCGGCGCGGGACGAGGCTCGGCGCGGAAGTGGCTCCGCGGGCCTCCGACGGTCGGGGGTCGCCCAAGCCTCTCCGCCTTCAACGCCACTCCACGAGCGTGACGGATCTCGGGCAGGCCCGGGATCCGCTGGGAGCGCGACGGATCTCGGGCAGGCCCGGGATCCGCCGGGGAGGCGCGTGCCCCAGGGCCCGCCCTCAGTTCTTCGCCAGCGCGTCCGCGAAGGCGATCATGCGGTTGCGGGCGTAGGTCGGCAGGCCAGCGCTGATCGAGGTGCCGGTGTTGAAGGACGAGTTGCCCATCAGCACCTGGGCCGGCAGCAGGTTCTTGAGCACCGGCACGCGGGCGTATTCCTGCTTGCGGTCGAGGACGTCGCCCTTGATCGCCAGGGCCATGTAGGTGGTCACCACGGTCTTGCCGGGATCGCCCGGCATCGGCTGGAACACCGCCAGGAACTTGCCGAAGCGCAGGATCTGGTTGACCCAGAAGATCGTCTGCTCCAGCCCGCCGGTCACCGGCGTGTCGACCTTGGTGAGGTTGCCCAGGGCCGCGATCTCCGCCGGGGGCAGGGTGCGCAGTTCGCTCTGGAACGAGACGAACTCGGCGATCTTCTTCGAGGCCCCGTCCTCCAGCCGGTTCGCGAGCTTCACGCCGAGCGGCAGCTTGCCCTCCAGGTCGTAGCGCGACTCGATGCAGGTCGTGCCGACCTCGCACCAGGGCCGGTCCGGCCGCTTGGCGAAGGCCGCCGCCGGGTCCTTGTTCGGCGTGGCGTCGGCCGGGTTCAGGGCCTTGTGCTTGATCACCGGGTCCATCTTCGCGACGAAGCCGAGGGTGGCGTAGGCGGAGAGGTCGATGCTCTCCGGGGCCTTCGCCACCACGAAGCGCCCCTGCGCCACGTAGACCTTCAGGGTCTCGTGCCGACGCTTGGCCACCCCGTTCAGGGTCTGCACGTAGTCGGGCTCGGCATAGGTCGGGTGCGGCGCCAGAGCCGCGCGCTCGCCGGGGCGCAGCTTGCCCCAGTCGAGATAGGCCACGAGGCCGTTCTCCGGCTTGGTCGGATCGTCGCGATGGTCGGTGAACAGGATGGTGCCGGGCTTCAGGCCGGTGACGCCGGCCGCCTCGATGGCAGGCACGTCCTTGATCCGCTCCGACACCGCCGGGCTCGCGGGCGGCTGCAGCTTGATGCCCTCCTGGGCACGGGCCGGCGGGAGGGTGCCGCCCGCGAGGGCCAGAGCCAGGGCCAGGGTCAGGACGGGGGCGGCGAGAAGGGTCGTCGGCCTGCGGCTGCGGGAGAGCGGCGCTTGCGAAATCTGCCTGTTCACGTCGGGGCCTCGAAAGTCGGGGGAAGAATGGGAGTCGGGGAAGGACGGAGTCGGGGAAGGATGTGGGCGCGCGCCCCGGTCTCGGCCGGCGGTCCGTCGAATCAGGGGCAGGCGGCCGGCGCGCCCGGCCGGGCCGTCACCGGCACACCTGCGGCGCACCCGTGACGTTCCAGTGAAACAGCACGAGGTGCCACAGGCCCGGCGCCCGGCGGGATGGATCGATCAGGCCCTGCGCGCCCTGGGCAGCGATCCAGTCGCGGGCGCGCCAGGACGACGGCTCGCGCCCGTCCGCGAGATCCTGCTGCCAGTCGCCGAACGGGGCGCCGGCGGCCCGCCGCACGCGTTCAACGGCCTCGGCGTCGCGCAGGTCGAAGAGGCCGTCGGCCTCGACCCGGAGGGTGAGAACCACCTTCGCCGGATCGGTCGCGGTGGTGTGGGCGCGCATCGCCGCGTCGACCCCGGCCCGCGAGGCGCTGAGATACAGCGTGGGCTGGCCCGGCCGCGAATAGCGCCCGGCCCGGTGCGACCCGGACAGCGCCGCCGCCGCATGGGCCGGGGCCACGGCCCTGTAGAAGGTGCCCGCCACCGCGCAATGGCCGCCGCGGCCCGGGCGGAGTTCGGGCGGGGGCGGATCGGCAAACCGGCCCTGGGACCCGGGCGTCAGCATGGCGCCGGCCTTCTCCGCATCGGCCCCAGCGCCGTGCCACGCACCTCGGATGTCGCCCGCGGGCGTCTCACGGCGCCGCATGCCCTAGAAGCGCGGCTCGTCGCCGAACAGGTAGTCGGGATCGCGGCGGCGCTGGCGCGGCCGGACCTCCTCCTCGTCGCCGAAGGGCGAGCGCTGCGTGCCCGGCCAGGGCTGGTAGGTCTCGGACTGGGCCCGGCGGTTGCGGCGCTCGCCGTAGGGATCGAGGAGATCGGCCTCGGGCTGCCCCCGGCGTTGATCGTAGTCCGGTTGCGCCCGTCTGCTGCCGTCGAGGCCGCCGAACAGGCCGCCCGCCACGTCGGGGGCCTCGTCCTCGGCGCCGAGGTCGCCATCCTCGGGATCGGGCCGCATGGCGGTCCGGGTCTCGCGCGGCAGCAGCTTGTACTGGGTGTCGGCCATCCGGCCGTCCTTGATCCGGAAATGCTCCTGGAACCCGCCGCCGTCGACGCGCTGGCCGCTGCGCGGATCGATGCTGGCCTCGAGCAGGTCCTGGCGCGCCTCCGGGGAGGGCGGGGCCAGGGACGTGCGCGGCACGCCGTTGGCCCAGGCCGCCTGGAGGATGGAGCCGGCGATGGGCACCGCGAGGTGGCCTCCGGTCTGTCCGTGCCCGAGGGTCCGGCGGGTGCCGTCGGCATTGTCGTAGCCGACCCAGACCACGATGGTGATCTCGTTGGTGAAGCCGGCGAACCAGGCGTCGTTCTCGTTCTCGGAGGTTCCGGTCTTGCCCGCGATGGAGGACGAGAACCGGCTCAGCGCCGCCGCCGTGCCGTGGTTCGTCACCCCCTGCAGCATGGTCTTGAGCTGGTAGAACGCCACCCGGTCGGCCGAGCCGATCCGGATCGGGGCCCGGGCCTCGCGGGTATAGAGGGTCTTGCCGTCGCGCTCGACGGCTTCCAGGGCGTAGGGCGCCGGGCGGGCGCCCTCGTTGGCCACCGCGGCGTAGAACGCCGCCAGGTCCACCATCCGCACCGGCTGGGCGCCGAGCACGAAGGGATAGTAGCGCTCGCACGCGGCGTAGATCTGCGCCTCCAGGGCGAGGTCGCAGACCTTCTGCAGGCTGGCCGGCGCCTTGTCGGCGATGCCGCCCTGGAGCAGGCGGGCGGTGACGAGGTTCTTGGAGAATTCCAGCCCCCGGCGCAGGGTCGTGGCCCCGGCCCCCGAGCCCTCGTAGTTTTTCGGCGACCAGGACTCGCCGACGCCGCCGATGGGCGGCAGGGTGATGGCGGAATCCATCACCAGGGTGTTGGGCTGCAGGCCGGCATTGAGCGCGGCGAGGTAGGTGAGGGGCTTCAGGGTCGAGCCCGGCTGGCGCACGGTCTGGGTGACGCGGTTGAGCTGGCTCACCGGATAGGAGAAGCCGCCCGCCATGGCGAGGATGCGCCCGGTCCGGTTCTCCAGCACCAGGGCGGCGCCCTGGACGCCGGGACGTACCCGCAGGTCGGCGCGCGGCACCTTCGCGCCGGGATCGCGCAGCTTCACCCGCACCACGTCGTAGGGCTGGAGCTTTCCGCGGGCCGGGCCCGGCTCAAGGCTGGCGGTGCGGCCGTCGGCGAGGCCGACCTTCGCGGTGCCGCCGCGTCCGGTGTCGAGGACCACGGCCAGCGGCCAGTGCACGTCGTAGAGGACCGGGCGGGCGGTCTCCAGCGCCCGCTGCCAGGCCGGTTTCGGGCGCTCGACCTTGGGGGCGGCCTGCTCGGCCGCCTTATCGGCGGCGGCCGCGGCCCTGCGCTCGGCCTTCGTCTTCGGGGCCGGCTTCGGACCAGGAGCCGGCTTGACCGAATCGCCCGTGAGGAGGGGCACGCCGAGGGGCGAGGCCTCGGCGGCGGGCACCGCCGCCTCGAGCTTGCGCACGGCGTCGGCGAGGTTGAGCTCCGGCCCCTCGTAGCGGGCGCGCCCGGTGGCGCGCTCGTAGGTGGAGAGACCCTCCTGCAGGGCGGCCTCCGTGGCGGTCTGCAGGCCCGCATTGATGGTGGAGCGCACCACGTGGCTGGCGGCGGTGAGGGAGTCGACGCCCGCGAAGGTGCGCACCTCCCGGGCCAGGTGGTCGACGAAGTAGAAGCCGGAATCGCGCCGGACCGCGTCGATCGGCTTCAGGCCGAGGGGCGCGTTGGCGGCCTCGGCGAGCTGCGCCTCGGTGATGACGCCCTCTTCCTTCATGCGCGCCAGCACGTAGGCCCGGCGCTCGCGGGCCCGGTCGGGGTACTTGTCAGGGTTGTAGAAGTTCGGGCCCTTGGGCATGCCGGCCAGCAGCGCGGCCTCCGGCACGGTGAGCTGGCCCACCGACTTGCCGAAGTAGCTGCGCGCCGCCATCTCGATGCCGTAGGCGCCCCGGCCGAGATAGATGCCGTTGAGGTAGAGCTCCAGGATCTGCGGCTTGCCCAGGATGTGCTCCAGGCGGGAGGCCACGATCATCTCGCGGATCTTGCGCTCGTAGGTGACGTCGTCGCCGACCGAGAGGTTCTTGACCACCTGCTGGGTGATGGTCGAGCCGCCGGCCGGGCGGCCCGGGGAGGCGAGGTTGCCGATGAAGGCGCGGATCACCCCGCGCTCGTCGATGCCCCGGTGGGTCTCGAAGCGCTTGTCCTCGGCCGCCACGAAGGCCTTCTGCACCATCGCCGGCACCTCGGCGATGGGCACGCTCAGGCGCCGGCCATTGGCCTCGAAGGCCTCGGCGTAGCGCTTGCCCGCGCCGTCGAGGATGAGGCTGGCGCCGGGGAGCTTGCGCTCCTTCAGGGCCTCGGCCGAGGGCAGGTCGGCCACCGCCTTGTTGTAGAAGGCGATGACCTCGGCCGCGTCGAAGGGCGAGTCCTTGGGCGTCTCGCCCTTGCAGAACTGGCGGTAGCTGACGTTGAGCTCGCCGATGTCGAGGCCGTGCAGGATCTTGGGGGCGCTGGCGCCCGCCACCCCGCTCGGGTCCTCCATGGCCGTGGAGATCAGCTCGTCGAGGTTGATGTCCTCGATGTCGAAGGCCTTGCGCATGTGGGCGCAGCCGTCGCGCAGGATCTGCACCACCTGGGCCTTGTCGGTCACGGGATCGAACTGCGTCTTCACCGCATCCGGCCGCGTCGTGACCTGACTGAGCGTCAGCGCCGTGGCGAACAGCTTGATCAGGATGATGTTCATGCGGGCCGGGATACCGGAGGTTGGGTCGTCACGGGACTGGGTCCGCACGGGTCATAGCCGAGGCCGCGCGCCGGAGCGTGGCAGATGCGCTGCACAAGGCGGCTGATTTAAGGACGACGCGGCCACGCTTGGGACGGCGCCCGCTGGCGATGCGCCCGGTCATGCGAAGGGTCATGCGGACGGCCACGCTCACGGCAACGCTTTCCCGCGGGGCCGCGTTGTGGCTCCGGGGCCCCCGCCCCCGGGGATGCCGGCATGATCAAGGACCTCTGGTACAAGAACGCCGTCGTCTACTGCCTGTCGGTCCGGACCTTCCTCGACGGCAACGGTGACGGCATCGGCGACTTCGCCGGGCTGGAGCGCCGGCTCGACTACCTGCAGGGCATGGGCATCACGGCGATCTGGCTGATGCCGTTCCAGCCCTCGCCGAAGCGCGACGGCGGCTACGACATCTCTGACTATTACGGCGTCGACCCGGATTACGGCTCGCTCGGGGACTTCGTCGCCTTCACCCACGCGGCCAAGCAGCGCGGCCTGCGCGTCCTGATCGACCTTGTGGTCAACCACACCTCGGACCAGCATCCCTGGTTCCAGTCCGCCCGCGCGGACCCGGATTCGCCCTACCGGGACTGGTACGTCTGGTCGAAGACCCGGCCGCCCCACGCCGACGAGGGCATGGTGTTTCCCGGCGTCCAGACCACGACCTGGACCCGCGACGCCAAGGCGGGGGCCTACTACTTCCACCGCTTCATGCCGTTCCAGCCGGACCTCAACACCGCCCATCCGGCGGTGCGGGCCGAGATCCAGAAGATCATGGGCTTCTGGATCCAGCTCGGCGTCTCGGGCTTCCGAATGGACGCGGTGCCGTTCGTCATCGCCAAGAAGGGGCCGGAGGTCACGGGCGAGCCCGACGAGCAGTTCGACATGCTGCGCGACTTCCGCGAGTTCCTGCAATGGCGCCAGGGCGACGCCATCATCCTGGGCGAGGCCAACATCCTGCCCAAGAAGGATCTCGAATATTTCGGCGACGACGCCGACCGGCTGCACATGCTGTTCAACTTCCAGGTCAACCAGGCCCTGTTCTACGGCCTCGCCGCCGGCGACGGGCGCCCCCTGGCCAAGGCCATGCGCAAGACCTGGAACCGGCCGGATTCGGCCCAGTGGGCGGTGTTCCTGCGCAACCACGACGAGCTCGACCTCGGCCGCCTCACCGAGGCGCAGCGCCAGGCGGTGTTCTCCGCCTTCGGGCCCGAGAAGGGGATGCAGCTCTACGACCGCGGCATCCGGCGCCGCCTCGCCCCGATGCTCGGGGGCGACCAGCAGCGCATCGAGCTCGCCTATTCCCTGATGTTCACCCTCCCGGGCACGCCGGTCCTGCGCTACGGGGACGAGATCGGCATGGGCGACGACCTCACGCTCAAGGATCGGGACTGCGCCCGCACGCCGATGCAGTGGAGCGACGAGGCCCAGGGCGGCTTCACCAAGAGCGAGACCCCGACCCTGCCGGTGATCGACCACGGTGCCTACGGCTTCGACCACGTCAACGTGGCCAGCCAGCGCCACGACCGCGGCTCGCTCCTGAACTGGATGGAGAGCGTGATCCGCACCCGCAAGGAGGTGCCGGAGATCGGCTGGGGCGACTTCGCGGTGATCGAGACCGCCTCGCCGGCGATCCTGGCGATCCGCTACGACTGGGAGGGCAATTCCGTGCTCTGCGTGCACAACCTCGCGGGCACGCCGATGGAGATCGAACTCTCGGCCGGGGTCGAGGGGCCGGAGGGCCGGATCCTCGTCGACCTCCTCACCGGCCGCCGCTGCGAGGCGGACGCGGAGGGCCGCCACTGCCTGATGATGGAGCGCTACGGCTACCACTGGTTCCGCGTCGGCGGCCTCGACGCCCCGCTGAAGCGGCGGGTGGGGTGAGCCGGCTGCGAAGGCGCCGGCGCGGCGGCCCCGCCGGGAGCCGGGCCGCCGCGGGGGTCGCGCCCGGACCCTGAACCAGATCAGCAATCCGGAAGATCGTCCAGGTTGTTTCGGGTCGTCGTATCGCGGTCCGTCCGCAGGTACTTGCCGTTCGGCCCCTGGACGACCCGGATCTCGGTCCGTCCGTTGATCCAGGGCACATGATAGGTATGGAGCCCGGACTCGATGTCGTTGATGGCATCGGGCTTCCGACGCGGCGACCACGCGTCGCCGTCGTTACACAACGTCGTGATGTCGCCCTGAGCGTTCTTTCCGGTCTTCCTGACCGCGCGATCAGCGATGGTGCACGCTTCCTTCCGTTCGCAGCCCACACGGGCTTACCAACTTCAGGTAATTTCAAGCGCGAACTTTACAACCTCATAGAAACGATCCGCTGAGCGTTTTCGACACTCTGTCCTCCGGTTCGCGGGCGTCGCACGCGGTCCGCGGCCAGCATGCCGTTGCCCCGACCAATGCCGCGGTCAGTCGTCCGATCGTCGCCACTGGCAGACCCTCTGCTGTTCCACGGCAGGCCTTTTCAAACATCAGGACCGAGGACAGGATCGCGAGACCGCACAGGCGATCGACCATGGCCCGCATTCGCACCCATCCCGGCGAAATCCTCGTAGAGGAATACCTGACGCCGCTCGACCTCTCCGCCCGACAGTTCGCGGCGGAAATCGGGGTCCCGGCCCATCGCGTCTCGGAAATCATCCGCGGGCGGCGTGGCATCACCGCCGATACCGCGATCCGGCTCGGCGTCCGCTTCGGGACGGCACCGCAATTCTGGCTCAACCTCCAGAACGCCCACGACCTGTCGAAGGCGCGGGCGACGGTGGATTACTCCGGCGTCCGCCCCCGCGCGGCCGAACCCGCCGCGACGTCCTGAGGATCGCCCGACCCGCTACTTGTTGCGGCCCAGCAACACGAGCCAGCCGATCCCGATCACGCAGACCACCGCGCCGACGGTGATGAAGGCGGGCGTGCCGAGGTCCATGAAGCGGGGGGCGAGCTGGGTCGCGAAGGCGGCGACGATGAGCGCCACCGCGATGCGGGCGGCGGCGCGCTCGATGCCGCGGGTGAGCTTCTCGATGCCCTTGAGCTCGATCTCGACGGTGACGCGGCCCTGCTTCAGGCGCACCAGCATCAGGTGGATCAAGGTCGGCAGCTCGGAGGCCGCGCCGAACAGGCCGGCGCCCACCGCCTCGACCTTGCGGGTCAGGCCCTTGATCGAGAACTGCGAGGCGAGCTTGCGCTTCACGGTGGGGCCTGCGGCCGAGAACAGGTCGAAGCCGGGGTCGAGCTGGCGCATCACGCCGTCGGCCGTCACCAGCCCCTTGAACAGGATGGCGAGATCGGTGGGCATGGCGAGGTCGTTCTCGCGGGCCATGGTCATGAAGTCGGTGAGCAGCGCTCCGAAATCGAGGGTCGCGCCGGTGTGCCGGGCGACGAAGGCCTGCGACGAGGCCTCCAGCTTGGTCAGGTCCGGGTTGCTCGAGCCGCTCCAGTCGAGGAGCACCGCCATCAGCCCGTCGGAATCCTCCTTGAGCATCGCGCCGATCAGCATCAGGAGCTGGGTCCGCCGACGCTGGGACAGGCGCCCGATGATGCCGAAATCGATGAAGCCGATCCGGTTGTCCGGCATGATCAGCATGTTGCCGGGATGCGGGTCGGCGTGGAACACGCCCTCGATCAGGGCCATCTGCAGGAAGGCGTCGGTGCCCTTCTGGGCGAGCAGCACCTTGTCGTAGCCGGCGGCGTCCAGGCGGGCATGGTCGTTGGGCGGGATGCCGTGCACGAATTCCTGCACGAGCACCCGCTCGGAGGTCCATTCCCAGTGGATCTTGGGCACCACGATGTCGTCGCGGTCGGCGAAGATCGCCGCGATGGTCTCGCAGTTGCGCGCCTCGTTGATGAGGTCGAGCTCGCCGTAGAGGCCGCTGGCGAGGTGGCGCATCTGCTCCTGGGGCTGGTAGCGCCCGAATTCCGGCCACTCGTCCACGACGATGCGGGTGGCGTGGCCCATCAGGCGCAGGTCCGCCTCGATGGTCTTGCGCAGGCCCGGGCGCAGCACCTTCACCACCACCTCCTCGCCGGTCTGCAGGCGGGCGCGGTAGACCTGGGCGATGGAGGCGGCGGCCAGCGGCGTGGTGTCGAACTCGGCGAAGATCTCCGCGGGCGGCGCCCCGAGATCCTCCTCGAGCTGGGGCCGGATGCGCTCCCACGGGATCGGCGAGACCTGGCTGTGGAGCTTCTCCAGCTCCTCGGTCCATTCCGGCGTCAGGAGATCGGGGCGGCTCGCCAGGATCTGCCCGAGCTTGACGAAGGTCGGCCCCAGGGTCTCGATCGCCCGGCGCACGCGCTGGGGCTGCGACAGGCGGGCGATGTCCACCTGCGGCGTCCGGCGCTTGGCGAGGCGCGCCACCTGGGCGAGGCCGAGGCGCTCGACCACCTTGGTGACGCCGAAGCCGATGAGGACGGACGCGATCTCCCCGAGGCGCTGCCGGTCCCGTGCGGCGACGAAGGCGGTTTTCAGCATGTGCGCAAGGGGCCCGGATGGGGAAGGGGGACGGTGGCTCGCCCGGCGAGGCGTGCGGCCGGACCGTGGTTAAGGCTCCGTTAGGCCCGTGGCGAGGCCGAAGTTTGACCATGGGGGCGCGACATGGGGGCCGAGACCGGGAAGCGGAGACCTGGAAGCCGGGACCTGGAAGCCGGGACCGGAAAGCCGGGAGTTGGAAGCCGGGAGCTGGAAGCCGAGACCTGGAAGCCGCGCCCCGAGGACCGCGATCTCGGAGCCGCCACGCCCGGGACCGCCCCGGGCGCGGCGGATTCGCGCCCGCGCCGATCTCGGGCTAGACAGGCCCACCGGCGCCGCAGCGGCGCCAACCCCCTGCCGGGGCGGGCGGCCCGTCCGCGCCGCCGCGGCGCCATCCCGCGAGAGCAGCGATGCCAGGTACGCCCCGCGCCGGAATCATTCCGGTGACTCCCTTTCAGCAGAACTGCACCCTGATCTGGTCGGACGAGACCAAGGTCGGCGCCGTGGTCGATCCGGGCGGCGACCTCGACCGGATCGAGGCGGCGATCGCCGCCCAGGGCATCACCATCGAGAAGATCTTGCTCACCCACGGGCATATCGACCATGCCGGCGGCGCGGCCGAGCTGCGGGACCGGCTCGGCGTGCCGATCGAGGGCCCGCACGAGGCCGACCGCTACCTCCTCGACAGCCTGCCGGAGACCGGCGCCACTTACGGGATCGACGCCGCCCGGGCCGTGACGCCGGACCGCTGGCTCACCGACGGCGACCGGGTCGAGGTCGGCGGCCTGGCCTTCGACATCTTGCACGCCCCCGGCCACTCCCCCGGCAGCGTGGTCTTCATGAGCCGCGACGCGCGCTTCGCCCTGGTGGGCGACGTGGTGTTCAAGGGCTCGGTCGGGCGCACCGACCTGCCCGGCGGCAGCCACGAGCAGCTGATCCGGGCGATCAAGGACAAGGTCCTGCCGCTGGGCGACGACGTCGCCTTCATCCCCGGCCACGGCCCCACCAGCACACTCGGCGAGGAACGCATGTCGAACCCGTTCCTGCAGGAGTGAGCCTTGTCAGGTCCCGTCGGCCGGATCCCGGCGGGGCCTTGACGGGCAGTTAACGCGCACCGGTCATCGTGGTCGCGATTCCAGGGGTCCTATGGCCCGAAAACGATGCATTTCCAGTGGGAAATGCTTATATTGCGTAGGTCAAGAAGAATTGCAGGTGGCGGGGGCCCGGCCTGGGCCGGCAAGCCCCGCCCGGGCCGGCAAGCCCGGCCTGAATGCCCGCCTGCCCGAGGAAGTTCATGTCCGACAACTCCCATAACCTCGCCGCCGATGCCTACGGCGCGGAATCCATCCGGGTCCTCAAGGGCCTCGACGCGGTGCGCAAGCGCCCCGGCATGTATATCGGCGACACCGACGACGGCTCGGGCCTGCACCACATGGTCTACGAGGTGGTCGACAACGCCATCGACGAGGCACTCGCGGGTCACGCGGACCTCGTCACCGTCACGCTGAACGCCGACGGCTCCGTCACGGTCTCCGACAACGGCCGCGGCATCCCCACCGACATCCACAAGGAGGAGGGGGTCTCGGCGGCCGAGGTCATCATGACCCAGCTGCACGCGGGCGGAAAGTTCGACCAGAACTCCTACAAGGTCTCCGGCGGCCTGCACGGCGTCGGCGTCTCCGTGGTCAACGCCCTCTCGCAATGGCTCCGCCTGCGCATCTGGCGCAACGGCCAGGAGCACGCGATGGAGTTCCGCCACGGCGACGCGGTCTCGCCCCTGGTGATCGTGGGCGACGGCAACGGCCGGCGCGGCACCGAGGTGTCGTTCCTGCCCTCGACCGAAACCTTCACGATGATCGAGTTCGACTACGCGACGCTGGAGAAGCGCCTGCGCGAGCTCGCCTTCCTGAATTCCGGCGTGCGCATCGTGCTCACCGACGCGCGCCACGCCGAGCACAAGCGCGAGGAGCTGTTCTACGAGGGCGGCATCGAGGCCTTCGTGCGCTACCTCGACCGCTCGCGCAAACCCATCGAGGGCATGCAGAAGCCCGTGATGGTGCGGGCCGAGCGCGACAACATCCGCGTCGAGGTCGCCCTGTGGTGGAACGACTCGTTCAACGAGACCGTGCTGCCCTTCACCAACAACATCCCGCAGCGCGACGGCGGCACCCACATGGCCGGCTTCCGCGCGGCCCTGACCCGGCAGATCACCGGCTATTCCGAGTCCTCGGGCATCGCCAAGCGCGAAAAGATCTCGCTCACCGGCGAGGATTGCCGCGAGGGCCTCACCGCCGTCATCTCGGTGCAGGTGCCGGACCCGAAATTCTCCTCGCAGACAAAGGACAAGCTCGTCTCCTCCGAGGTGCGCCCGGCCGTGGAGAACGTCCTCAACGAGGGCCTCTCGAACTGGCTGGAGGAGAACCCGGCGCTGGCCCGCTCGGTGATGGCCAAGGTCATCATGGCGGCCTCCGCCCGCGAGGCGGCGCGCAAGGCCCGCGAGACCGTGACCCGCAAGGGCGTCCTCGACATCGCCTCGCTGCCGGGCAAGCTCGCCGATTGCCAGGAGCGCGATCCCTCGAAGTGCGAGATCCTGCTGGTGGAGGGGGATTCCGCCGGCGGCTCGGCCAAGCAGGGCCGCGACCGCACCTTCCAGGCCGTTCTGCCGTTGCGCGGAAAAATCCTCAACGTCGAGCGGGTGCGCGCCGACCGGATGCTGTCCTCGGCCGAGATCGGCACGCTGATCACGGCCCTGGGCGCCGGCATCGGCCGCTCGTCCACGGACCGCGAGGGCTTCAACCCGGAGAAGCTGCGCTACCACCGCATCATCATCATGACGGATGCCGACGTGGACGGTTCGCACATCCGCACCCTGCTGCTGACGTTCTTCTTCCGGCAGATGCCGGAGGTGATCGAGCGCGGGCACCTCTACATCGCCCAGCCGCCCCTCTACAAAGCTGCCAAGGGAAAGTCGGCGCTCTACCTCAAGGACGAGCGGGCGCTGGAGGATTACCTCATCGACGCCGGCGTCGAGGGCGCCGTGCTGCGCCTCGCCTCCGGCACCGAGTTCGGCGGCGCGCAGCTGAAGTCCCTGGTGGAGGAGGCCCGCCAGTTCCGCAGCCTGATGCAGGCGCTCCACACCCGCTACGACCGCGCCGTGGTCGAGCAGGCCCTGATCGCCGGCGCCTTCCGGGCCAATGTCGACGAGGCCCAGGCCGAGGCCGAGGGGCTGGCCGAGGAGGTCGCCCGGCGCATGGACCGGATCGCTGACGACATCGAGCGCGGCTGGGAAGGCTCCGTGGCGGAGGGCGGCTACGTCCTCAGCCGCACCCTGCGCGGCGTGCGCCAGGTGGCGACCCTGGACGCCTCGCTCCTGGCCTCCCAGGAGGCGCGCCGCCTCGCCGACCGGGCGGAGGCCCTGCGCGAGATCTACGACCAGCCCGTCACCTACGCACGCAAGGGCGACGAGACCACCCTGCACGGGCCCGTCGGCCTGTTCGAGGCGGTGATGGCCTTCGGCCGCAAGGGTCTGCAGCTCCAGCGCTACAAGGGCCTCGGCGAGATGACCGCCCAGCAGCTCTGGGAAACCACCCTCGACCGCGACGTGCGCTCGCTGCTGCAAGTGCGGGTCAAGGACACCCAGGACGCCGACGACCTGTTCGTGAAGCTGATGGGCGACGTGGTCGAACCCCGCCGCGAGTTCATCCAGGACAACGCCCTCAGCGTCGCCAACCTCGACGTCTGAGACGCGCGGACCGCGGTCCCGGGCTGGCCCTTCCGCGAGCGGGGACTGGCCCGCCGGCGGCGACGTCGGGACAGCCTCGGAGCGCCGGCCGCTGGTGCGGGACCCGGGACGGATCGCCGTCACCGGGTCGCTGGGGGGCGTCCGCCCCCGGCGATCACCGCGCCTTCTGGATCCGCGTCACCGCGAGGGACCCGTTGAGGCGCTCGGCGGAGAACCGCACCGCCTCGCCCGGCGTGAGGCCCTTGAGCAGAGCCGGGTCCTGCACCCGGTAGGCCATCGTCATCGCGTCCATCCCGAGATTGGGGATGGCCGCGTGGTCGAGGGTGACCTTGCCGGCGGCGGCGTCCACCTTCTTCACCGTCGCGGCCACGAGGGGCGCGTTCGCGGAAGCCGCCGGTGCGGGGGGCGATGCGGGCTGGGTCTTGGTCGCCGCCACCTCGGCCGGCCGGTCGGGGGCGCCTTCGCCCGACGGCGTCGGGTCGGGCTGCGCCCGCTCGCCCGCCTCGCGCCGGTGGAGCTGCCACTGCTTCAGGGCGTCGATCCGCGCCTGTTGCTCTTCCTGGATCTTCCGGGCGACCGCGCGCAGCTCAGGGTCGCCGCCGTAGTCGAGCTCCGTCTGGGCGAGGAACAGCGTCTCCTCGAAGCTGGCGATCAGCAAGGCGGCGAAATCCCGGTCCGGGTCGCCGGTCAGCTTCGTGTCCCGGAACCGGGTCGCCATCGTCTCGCGCGCTCGCTCCAGGGCTGCGGGCGCGCCCTTGGCGGGCTGGGCACCGGCGGGAGGCGCGACCGCGCCGACGAGGGCGGTCGCGAGCGCGGTGGACAGGATCAAGCGTCGCATCGTTGCTCCATTTCAAGGCTCGACGGCCCTCGCACCGAGGCGGGTTCGCCCGCGTGCGAGGGCCCCTGACCGGGGCGTTACTTCGCCTTGCGGATCTGCGTGACGGTGTAGGCGCCGCCGGTCTCGGCGATCTCGAAATCGACCGCGTCGCCGGCCTTGAGGTCCTTGAGCATCGCCGGGTCCTTGACCCGGTACGCCATCGTCATCGCGTCCATGTCGAGCTTCGGGATCGCGGCATGGTCGAGGGTCACCTTGCCGGCGGCCGGGTCGAGCTTGGTCACCGTCCCCTTCACGGATTGCGCCCAGGCGGGCATCGCGACCGCCAGGAAGGCCGTCGCGACGACGGCGCGCGAAATCTGGCATGTCGAAATCTTGCGTGTCAAAATCTTGTGTTTCATGATGGGTTCTCCTTCAAAGGATCGAAGCGCCGGGCCGGGCCGGGCCGCGCGCGCGGAGCGGCGACCGGGGCGGCGGATTCCGGACGGGATCGCGCCCGGTCCGAACGGGTTTGCCCGCGCCGCCCCAGGGCGGCCGGCCGCGGGCGGGGGCGACGCACGGCCGCCCGGTCAGGGCTCGTGGCGGCCCGCGCGGTGCGCCGCGTGCGCGGATCCACGGCCCGGAGGTCGGTCTGGCGCGCCTTCCGGCCTTCGGCGTGTCCGGCGCGCGCGCCGGCTCGGGCATCGGATCGCCGGTCCAGGCGTAGGCCACGGAGCCTTCCGGGTGCTGGTACCAGCCCGGATCGCGATAATCGCCGGCCGCCAGTCCGGGCCGCACCTTCAGGACCGTGAACATCCCGCCCATCTCGACGGAGCCGAACGGGCCGGTGCCGGTCATCATCGGCAGCGTGTTCTCCGGGAGCGGCATCTCCATCTCGGTCATCATGCCGCCGCCCGTGGAGCCCATCGGCATGTAGCCGGGCGCGATCGCGCGGATCTGCTTGGCCGTGCGCTTCAGGTCGACGCCGATATACGTCCGGACCGAATGGCCCATCGCGTTCATGGTGTGGTGCGACTTGTGGCAGTGCAGGGCCCAGTCGCCCGGGTTGTCGGCGTTGAACTCGATGACCCGCATCTGTCCCACGGCGACGTCGACCGACACCTCCGGCACCTGAGCGCGCGGGTCGATCCAGCCGCCATCCGTGCCGGTGACCTTGAAGTCGCAGCCGTGGACGTGGATCGGGTGGTTGGTCATGGTGAGGTTGCCGAAGCGCATCCGGACCTTGTCGCCCTGGCGGACGATCAGGGGATCGATGCCGGGCCACACGCGGCTGTTGAAGCACCACATGTTCATGTCGAGCATCGTGTTGACCTTGGGCACGTAGGACCCGGCCTCGATGTCGTAGGCGTTCAGCATCCAGACGAAGTCGCGGTCGACCGGCCGCTCGGCCGGGTCGCGCGGATGCACGACGAAGAAGCCCATCATGCCCATCGCCATCTGGACCATCTCGTCCGAGTGCGGGTGGTACATGAAGGTGCCGGAGCGCCGCAGGATGAACTCGTAGACGAAGGTCTTGCCCGGCGGGATGCCGGGCTGGGTCAGCCCGGCGACCCCGTCCATGCCGTTGGGGAGCGTCTGACCGTGCCAGTGCACGGCCGTCGCCTCCGGCAGGCGGTTGGTGACGAAGATGCGGACCTTGTCGCCCTCGACCGCCTCGAGGGTCGGGCCCGGTGATTGCCCGTTATAGCCCCAGAGCCGCGCGCTCATGCCGGGTGCCATCTCGCGCACCACCGGCTCGGCGACCAGGTGGAACTCCTTCCAGTCGCCGCGCATGCGCCACGGCAGCGTCCAGCCGTTGAGCGTCACCACCGGCTGGTAGTCCGGCCCGCTCGTCGGATAGAGCGGCGGCTGCATCGTCGCCTTGTCCATGATCGGGGCCTCCGGCAGGCCCGCGGCCTCGGCCCGTCCGCTGATCCGCGACGTGCCGGCGAGCACGAGGCCGCCCGCTCCCAGGATCCCTCTGCGCGAGATGTCGGTCATGATGCTTCTCCGAATGTCAGGGGCGGCGGGGCTCAACCGCCGGGCGTCCCGACGGCGAGGCTCTCGCCCGGGGTGCCGCCGGCGGCCTCGCCGCCGAAATTCTCCGCCGAGAACCCGCCGCCGACGGTCGCCGCCTTGAGGTCGGTCGCCGCGATCCAGAAGTCGCGCTGCGCCTCGATCGCCTGGATGTTGCTCAGGATCCTGGCACGGGCGTCGATGATCAGCGTCGTGACTTCCAGGAGCATGCCGCTGTACTGGAGCAGGGCCTGGTCCTGGATCGTCCTGCGCAGGGGCAGGACGATCGTCTGGTAGTGCCGGGTGATGTCGTACTAGCCGCGATAGCGCTGGTAGGCCTCGCGGACCTCGGACCGCGCGTTCACCGCACGCTCCGCCAGCCGGTTCGCCGCGGCGAGATAGCTCTCCTGCGCGCCCTGAACCGCCGTCGTGCCGAAATCATAGAGGGGGATGGTCAGGTCGGCCGAGAACCCGTTCAGGCTGTCCTTGTCGACCTTCGGAGACGCACCGCCCTCGAACGTCCGCGAGCGGGCGTACTGGTTGGCGAAACCCAGGTCGAAGACGCTGACGAAGCGGGTGGCCTGGACCAGGCCGAACTGCCCGGCGAGCGACTGCAGTTCGAAGCGGGCGGCCTGCACGTCGGCCCGCCGCCTCACCGTCTCCCCCTCCAGGCCGCGCCCGTCCACGAGGCGCTTGGGCAGCGCGGGCAGGCCCTTCGGGAGGCGGAAATCGATCTCCCGGCCCCAGAGGCCGAGCAGGCGGGTCAGGCGCTCCCGCTCCGCCCGTTGCTGGACGCGCGCCTTCGCGAGCTGGGCCCCCAGCTCGCTGTAGAAGGCATGCTCGCGCGCCTGTTCCAGCTTGCCGAGCGCACCCGTCTCGCCCAGTTGCTGGGTCAGGATCGAGGTGGATTCGGCGCCCGCCAGCGACTGTTCGAGGAAGGCGACGGCCTGGTTGGCCGCCACCGTGCGGTAGAACTGGCGCCTGGCCTCGCCGGCGAGTTTCAGGACCTCGTTCGCCGCGTTGTACTGGTCGGCCCGGAAGCGCTGGCTGGCGATCTCGGCGCAGGCCGGCAACGTCGCCAGGTCCAGCACGCTGGCGGCCACGGAGCGCTCGATCTCCGCGTTGAACCCGAGCCCCCATCGGGTGATCGAGATGCTCGGGGCCGGCGGCAGCGTCGCCTGGACGTACTGCGCCTCGGAGATTCCGAGGCTGTTGAAGGTGGCCTGCAGGCCCCTGTTCCTGAGGAGCGCGACCTGGACGGCGCCATCCGCCGTGAGGGGACGCCGCAGCAGCGCCTCCACCCGGGCTTCCGCGCCCGGTGCGATTCCCTGGTCGCCCGCTTTGACGATGTCCTTGCCGAGTTCGAGCGCGGCGTAGGTGCGGGCGACCGACACGCCAGCATCGGGCGAGACGCTCGCGCAGCCGCCCAGCAGCAGGGCCATCCCGGTCAAGCTCCCGGCGACACGCCCGGGGCGCCCCCGGACGGCGCCCCCCGGCGTGCGCCCCGTCGTCCCGGCTTCCCCCGGCGTGGTCGTGTTGGGTTCCATGCCGGTAAGTCCGGGCGGGGCATCGATCGGGTTACAGCGACGGACCATCAGCGGCCTCCCGCATCGCGCTTGTCGCCCATGCCGTTCATGCCCGGCATGCCTCCCGTTCCGCCGCCCGCCGCCTGCGGGTTCACCTGCCGGTTGAGCTCCCGCCAGTCCTTGGTCTCGACCACGCCGAAATCCTTCACGCCCTGCGTGGCCTTCGCGTAGTGCGGGGGCGGGACCGTCAGGTTCGGGTCGGAGGGCAGGACGAGCCCGACGGGCACGGGGCGGGCAGGCAGCCGGCGAGCGGCAGGACCGCCGCGAGCGCGGCCGGTCTCGGCAACTTGAACATCTTGTCTTTCCCGAACTGAGGCGGAGGGCCGCGGACGAGGCGCCGCCGGCCGCACGGCCGATGCCGACGACGGGGTCGCGCCCGAGCGGGGCACCGAGGCGATGATGTGAGGGGGCCGTCCTGCCGGACCGGCCGTCGGCGGTGGCGAGGACCGCCCGCGCGTCAGGCCGCGAGCCTCGGCGGTCGCTCGATCCGGAACGGATGCGCGGCGACGGCCCCGTCCGCCCGTCCGATGAGCACGGGGTCGGCGGGCGCGCCCTCCAGGGGCGTGCCGATCCAGGCCGTCATCGGCAGCGCGGCCTGGCAGGCGAGGGGGCAGCAGGGCGACGGGCAGGCCGGGCGCTTCGAACGGTGCGGGCGACCCGGGCAATCGTCATCGTCATCGCCGGCGGTCGCGGACGGACCGGCCTCCGACGGCGCCTGAAGCGGGGCGTGCGGCGCGCTGTCCGGCGTGTCGGGCCCCAGCGAGGCCCGCCCGTGGTCGGCATGGGGCCTCGGCGCGGCGGCCTCGGAGCCCCGGTGGTCGGCCGTGGCGGCATGAGGACCCATCGCGCACGGCGCGGCCGGGGCGATGGGCAAGGCCCAAGCCAGGGTCCAGGCCAGGGTCCAGGCCAAGGCCGAAGCGAGGACGGCCAGCATCACGGTGCGCACGAAGACCACTGATCAGGATTCCTGCCCAATGTTGACGAACCATTCCACGGCCCGGTGGGACCGGCAATCCACCAGGCTGCAATGATACGCTGAAACAACCCTGTGTTGTGTTTTTGCCATAAGCCGATGCCGGGACGGGGTCTGCCGGGCGGGCGACGCAGCGGGCGGCGGGACGGTCAAGGCGTATAGTCGTGCGGGGTGGCAGGTGGGGTGGCAGGTGAGGCCGGAGCTGGGGCCGGGGCCGGATCGGCCCCGCTCACCGCCTCGGGCGTGGCTGCGCCGTCCGTCGGGGTGTGGTCATGCGCTTGGCCTCCATGTGCTTGGCCTCCATGCGCTTGGTCCTCATGCGCCGAGCCCTCATGTGCCTGGTCGTCATGCGCGTGCCCCTGCCCATCGCCATGGTCGCCGCCGCCGGGATGGACGTGGTCGCCCGATTTCGGGAGGGCCATGACGCCGAGGCCGTAGCGGTAGACGTTCTCGCCGCCGAGCCAGCCGGTCACCGCGAGCGCGCCCGAACCGCCCGCCAGCAACACCAGCAGCACGAGGCCCGCTCCGGCGGGCTTCCGGCGCTCCGACCAGGCGACGACGCCCCCGGCGGCGAGAAAGACCAGCGCGGTGGCCACGGCCCAGCGAAGGTGGATCGTCATGTTCCGGTGCGAGGCCGCGTCGTGCGCGACCGTGTTGTAGGCCCACCAGCCCGTGGCGAGGGTCGCGACCGTGATCCCGATGCCGATCGCGAGGTTCCAGCGGGCGGTGGTGGTGAGCGCCCCGCCGCTCGGCCGCGTGCCCAGCACGGTCCCGAGGGCGAAGAGGCCGCTGCTCGTGAGGAGGAGAGCGACCGTGAAATGGACCGCGAGCGGGTGCCAGTTCGGGATCACCGCGATCATGGCTGCACTCTAAGACAAGGCTGCACTGTGGGAGAATCGATGGCTGGGCGGCCGGGCGCGAGGCCGGCGCCATCACCGGATTGGACAGGACACCTGCCCGGAGACGGTCGGCGACGCCCTGTCGCGGGATCCGGAAGCTCCCGGCGGCAGGGCTCCGAGGTTGCCCTGCCCACCCCTCCGACCGAACCCGGCTGGGGTTTAGGAATACCACCCCTGATTGGCAATCGCGCGCGGCACATGCCTGTACGCGAGGGCATAACGGGCGCGCAGTAACCCTTCGGGCCGCGCGTGCGGACATCCCGTTCGAGCGGTGGGAGCGCGTCCGTGTCGCGACTCAGGGGCCGGCCGTGGTAAGCGGATCGCCGGACGACATGCGCCGCGGGACATGCCCCCTCGGAACATGCCCCCCAGGCGGCACCGCGTGGTGGTCGTGAGGAGGTCTGCGGGGTGGGGACTGATGCGAGGGCCTTCGTTCTTCCGCTCGGCGGCCACGAATCGGCTCGGGATGAACCGGCTCGAATTGAACCGGCTCGGGATGAAGCCGTTCGCCGGGAATCCGCGCGTCTCGCTGCCGTGTCCCCGGCGGAACGCGAACTGCGCGGTCTGCTCGTCGCCAGCCTCGCGGGGAGCGCCGTCGATTACCGGCGCTTCCTCGAGCGCCTCGGTTCGCACCTGCGCGCGTACTACAAAGGCAAGCTGGTTCGGTCCGGGCGGGCGGACACCGAGGCGGAGGAGCTGGTCCAGGAAACCCTGATGGTGATCCATACGCGGCGGCACACCTATGACGTCACGCAGCCGGTGACGCCCTGGATCCACGCCATCGCCCGCTACAAGCTGATCGACCATCTCCGGCATACGCGCTCGGCCGCGGCGAACGTCCCCGTCGAGGATGCCGGCGTGCTGCTGGTCCAGGGCGACCACGTCGCGGCGGAGAGCTCCCTCGATGTCGAGCGCCTGCTCGCGCTTCTGCCGCTCAAGATGCGAAACGCGATCCGGTCGACGAAGGTCGACGGCCTGAGCACCGCCGAGGCCGCGGCGCGCTCCGGCATGTCCGAAACGGCGATCAAAGTGAGCGTCCATCGCGGCCTGAAGGCGTTGGCGAAACGCGTCGGAGGCACGGTGCGATGAAGACGGACGACCTCATCGGCCTCCTCGGAAGCAGCTTCGAGCGCGAACCGGTTCGGAGTTCCGGGATGACCCGGCGGCTCGGACTGGCCGTGGCCGTGGCCGTGGGGGCCGCGGGCGCGCTGGGCCTGGCGCTCGCCGTCCTCGGCCTCCGTCCCGGCCTGATGCAGGGCCGCCCGCTGCTGTTCCTCGCCTTCAAGCTCGCCTTCGCGGCCGCGGTCGGGGGCCTCGCGATCCGGTATCTCGCCCGGGTCGCCCGTCCGGGCGGGGAGAGCCGCGTCCATCTCGGGATCGCCGCCCTGCCGTTCGTCGTGGTGGCGGCGCTGGCCGGGGCCAGCCTGGCGACGATGCCCCGCGCGCACTGGCACGGCCAGATCTCGGGCCATGCCTGGCTCGAATGCCTGGTCTCGATCCCCCTGATCGCCGTCGTTCCCTTCGCCGTCGTGACCTGGGCGGTCCGCCGGTTCGGGGCGCCGACGGACCTGGTTCGGGCAGGTGCCCTGGTGGGCCTCGCCGCGGGCGCCGTGAGCGCCCTCGGCTATTCGCTGCACTGCATGGACGACACCGTCCCGTTCGTCGCCGTCTGGTACGGCGGGACGATCGCGCTGTGCACCCTCGCGGGAGCGGTTCTGGGGCCGCGCCTCCTCCGCTGGTAGCGGTCCGCCGCGCGTCCCCGCGCCCAGGCCCGATCCGACGGGGGCGGCCTTCAGGTCCCCGGGCTCAGGCCCCCGCGGGCTCCATCGGCGCGCCCTGCGTGAAGTCCCGCCAGAGCAGGATCAGCGCCGCCATCACGGCCGGGCCGAGGAACAGCCCGAGGAGGCCGAAGGTCTCGACGCCGCCGAGGATGCCGAGCAGCACCCAGAGGAAGGGCAGGCGCGTGGTGCCGCCGATCAGGACCGGACGCACGAAGTGGTCCGCCACGAAGGTGACGACGAAGCCTGCCGCCACCACGACCACCGCCGGCACCACCGCGCCGTTGGCCAGCAGGATCGCGGCCGCGAGGCCGAAGACCAGGGGCGCCCCGAACGGGATCATCGCCGCCACCGCCGTCAGGGCCCCGAGCAGCACCGGGTGCGGCACGCCGGCGAAGTAGTAGACGATCCCCAGGAGCACGCCCTCGCCGAGGCCGACCAGGACGAGGCCGTCCACGGTGCCGTGGACCGAGGCCACCATCTGTCGCGCCACCCGCTCGCCGCGGGGGCCGAACAGCTTGGCGCTGGCGGCCAGCACCTGCGCGGCGACCGCCCGGCCGTCGCGGAACAGGAAGAACAGCGCCACGAGGGTGAAGCCGAACAGCACCACGCGCCGGACGATCTGCGCCCCGAGGCTGCGGGTCACCCCGATCACCGAGGAATTGTCGAAGCGGTGCAGGAGCTCCGAGCCGGCGGCCGGGTGGCTCAGGTTCTCCCCCCACCAGGCCTGCGCCTGCGCCGCGCCGAAGGGCAGGTGGCCCAGGAAGTCCGGCACCGGGATGCCGGACTTCTCGAAGGAGCGCGCCCAGGCGACCACGTCGTGGGCCTCCCGCGCCGCCTGCACGCCCAGCACCACCAGGGGAATCAGGAAGACCAGGGCCACCGCCGCGGTGAAGAGGAGCGGCAGCAGCAGGTTGTGCCGGCCCGGCGGCCAGCGCCGCTCGGCGCGGGCGTAGAGGGGCCCGAGGGCGATCGCCAGGATCACCGCCCAGACCAGGGCCGGGATGAAGTGGTGCAGGACCCAGATCCCGAGGCCCGCTAGGGCGAGGAACAGGGCGAGGCGCGCGAGGCTCTGCGCCGAACCCGACAGCGGGTGCGTCCCCGCACGCGGCGGATGATCGGGAAGCAGGCGCGGGTCGGGCGCGCCCGCGGGCGGCGTGCCGGCCGGCGTCACGGAGGGAAGCTGGACCATCGTGTTGTTCGACCTCGTGCGGCGTGGCCGCGGCGACCACGTCCTGCTCCTGCATCTAGTCCATCGCCGCGGGATCGGAATGGAGGCGCCGGCCGGATTGCGACGCCGTGATGGCTACGGTTGCCCCCCCTGACCCCCTCGTGTAAGGGACCGCCTTCACTGTCCAGGGCGGCGGCAGCGCCGGCCCACGGGGCATGCTGCGCGACCGGGGGCACCGGGCATCATGCGCCGGATCGCTCCGGCCCCCGATCGGCACGGGCCGAATCCGGCGGGATACCCAGTCACACGGCGAGAACGCATGTCCGACCAGACCCACACCGCCACCTTCGATCGCGTCGCGGACATCATCGCTGACACCGCCGACATCCCGCGGGACACGATCACCCCCGAGAGCCACGCCATCGACGATCTCGGGATCGATTCGCTCGCCTTCCTCGACATCGCCTTCGCGGTGGACAAGGCCTTCGGCATCAAGCTCCCCCTCGAGCGTTGGACCCAGGAGGTCAACGAGGGCAAGGTGCCGGCCGAGGAGTACTTCGTCCTGAAGAACCTCTGCGCCCGCATCGATGCCCTGGTCGCCGAGAAGGCCACCAAGGCCTGAAGCCGGTCCGCCCGGGAAGCCCCGGGCGCCCGACGCCGCCCCTTCGCCCCCCCGGGACCCAGGACGCCATGCGCCTCGAATATTTCGAGATGATCGACGCCGTGACCCGCTTCGACCGCGAGGCCGGCCGCATCGAGGCCCTGGCCCGCGTGCCGATGGCGAGCCCGGTCTTCGAGGGGCACTTCCCCGACCACCCGCTGGTACCGGGCGTCCTGCTCACCGAGACCATGGCCCAGGCCTCGGGCTACCTCGTGCTCGCCCACCTGGGATTTCGGCAGATGCCGTTCCTGATGGGGGTCGACAAGGCGCGCTTCCGGTCCTTCGTCGGCCCGGGCGCCGAGCTGCAGATCGCGGCCAGCCTCGAACATGACGGCTCGGGCTACGCGGTGACGAAGGCGGCGATCCAGCACGACGGCAAGCCGCTGGCCAATGCCGAATTGCGCTTCCGCACCATGCCGTTCCCGGCCGGCCTCGACGGGCCGATGCGCGAGCGGGCCCGGAAGATCGGCCTGTTCGATCTCACGGGCGAGCCCGCGTGACCGTGCGGCCGCGCCTGCGGCCGAGTCTGAGGCCGGGTCTGAGGCGATGAGGGTCCAGAGATGAGCGACGGGGTGAGATGAGCAGTTCGCGCGACGTCGTCGTCACCGGCATCGGCCTCGTCTCCTGCGCGGGCGAGGGCCTCGCGGCGCATCTCGCGGCCCTCGGGGCGGGTGCGCCGGCGCGCACCGACACCGAGACCTTCGCGCCGTATACGGTGCACCCGGTGGCGCCCCTGGCCCTCGACGGCCAGATCCCGAAGAAGTCCGACCAGCGCCAGATGGAGCCATGGCAGCGCCTGGGCGTCTACGCCGCCGGCCTCGCCCTCGATTCCGCCGGGGTGAAGGGGGATGCCGACCTCAAGGGCCGCATGCACCTCGTGGTCTCGGCCGGCGGCGGCGAGCGCGACACCGCGGTGGACGGCGCCATCCTGACCGGCCTGCGGGAGGCCGCCGATCCGGGCGCCTACCTCAACGAGCACCTGCAGAACGACCTGCGCCCGACCCTGTTCCTGGCCCAGCTCTCGAACCTGCTCGCCGGCAATATCGGCATCGTCCACGGGGTCACGGGGGCGTCCCGCACCTTCATGGGCGAGGAGGCCGCCGGCACCGACGCCCTGCGCATCGCCCAGGCACGGATCGCCTCCGGCCAGGTGGACTGCATGATGGTGGGGGGCTCCTACAGCGCCGAGCGGCCCGACGTCATGGTCATCCACGAGATGGGCGGCTTCCTGCGCGCCCGCGACTTCCGCCCGGTCTTCGACCGGACCCCGGCGGACGAGGCCGGCTTCATCCTCGGCAGTGGCGCCGCCTTCCTGGTGCTGGAGGCGGTCGAGCACGCCGCCGCCCGCGGGGCCCGGGCGCTGGCCCGCCTCTGCCCGGTGGCGAGCGACCGCACGACGCGCAGGGAGGGCAGCACCGAGGCCAGCCTCGCGGCCCTCTGGGCGGCGACGGGCCTCGAGGCACCGGAGATCGTCCTGGCCGGTGCCACCGGCGTCGCCCCGGTCACGGCCGAGGAGGGCGCAGCCCTGGCGCGCTTGGCGCCGGGCGTGCCCGTGACGGCTCTGGGCGATCTCACCGGCCACACCCTCGAGACGGTGGCGCCCTTCGGCGCGGCCCTGGCGGCCGCGCTGGTCGCCGAGAAGGGCCTGCGCGAGGTCGCCGTGACGGTGGTGGGCCATCGCCGCGGCGAGGGCGTGATCCGGGTGACGGCGGCCTGACCCGGGGCGATCCCGCGCTCCGGTGATGGCGAAAAGAGTGTAAGACGGCGCGATGACGAACCAATCTCACCGTGAGGCCAAGGTCGGGCACGCCCAAGGACCGGCGGCCAACCTTCGGGACGCCAAAGGCCGGCCGCTGGTGGCGGTCACCGGCCTCGGCATCGTCACCTCCCTCGGCCAGGGCCAGGCGGACAACTGGGCCGCGCTGACCTCCGGCCGGTCCGGCATCCACGCCATCCGGCGCTTCCCCACGGAGGGCCTGCGCACCCGCATCGCCGGCACCGTCGACTTCCTCGACACCGACCCCCTGGTGGCGCCGGCCCTGTCACAGCGCTTCGCCGAAGCCGCCGCCGACGAGGCGATCGCGCAGTCGGGCCTCGGCCGGCCCGGCGACTTCCCCGGCGCCCTGTTCATCGCCGTCCCCCCGGTGGAGATCGAGTGGCCGCAGCGGCAGGCCCTGGCCGAGGCCTCGGGCCAGACCGGCCCGATCACCTATACGGACCTGCAGCGCGCCGCCGCGAGCCGGCGCTTCGACCCCTGGCACGACCTGTTCATCTTCGGCACGGTGGCCGACCACATCGCCGACCGCTTCGGCACCAAGGGCTCGCCGATCTCCCTCTCCACCGCGTGCTCGTCCGGCGCCACCGCGATCCAGCTCGGCGTCGAGGCGATCCGGCGCGGCGAGGTCACGGCCGCCCTCTGCATCGGCACCGACGGCTCGGTGAACCCCGAATCCCTGATCCGCTTCTCGCTGCTCTCGGCCCTCTCCACCCAGAACGACCCGCCCGAGGCCGCCTCGAAGCCGTTCTCGAAGAACCGCGACGGCTTCGTCATGGGCGAGGGTGCCGGCGCCCTCGTCCTGGAGGACGCGGAGGCGGCGCGCGCCCGCGGCGCGAAGATCCTCGGCTACGTGCTCGGCTGCGGCGAGAAGGGCGACGGCTTCCACCGCACCCGGTCGAGCCCCGACGGCGCCCCCGGCATCGCGGCGATCCGCGCCGCCCTGGCGGATGCCGACACGGCGCCCGACGCCATCGACACCGTGAACGCCCACGGCACCTCGACGCCGGAGAACGACAAGATGGAGGCGATGAGCTGCGCCGCCGTGTTCGGCGACCGCATCCGCACCCTGCCGGTCTCGTCCAACAAGTCGATGATCGGGCACACCCTCACGGCCGCGGGCGCCGTCGAGGCGGTGATCTCGCTCCTCACCATCGCGCACGGGCGCATCCCGCCGACCATCAACTACGCGGTGCCCGACCCCGCCATTCCCCTCGACATCGTGGCCGAGGCCCGGGACGTGCCGGTGCGCCGGGTGCTGTCGAACTCGTTCGGCTTCGGCGGCCAGAACACCTGCCTCGTGCTGGCGGACGAGCCGGCATGACGACGGACCTGAGCCCCGGGCCCGGCCGCCGCGTCCTCGTCACCGGAGGCGCCTCCGGCCTCGGTGCCGCCATCGTGCGGGCGCTGGTCGCCGCCGGCCACGACGTCGCCTTCACCTACCGGTCCTCCGCCGAGGCCGCCGAGGCGCTGGTCGCGGAGCTCTCGGCGGCCCATCCCGGCCGCTCGATCTCCGCGCAGGCCCTGGATCTCGCCGACCGCGCCGCCGTCGAGGCGTTCTGCGAGGAACTCGAGGCCGGCGACGGCTTCCACGGCTTCGTCCACAATGCCGGCCAGTCCTACGACGCCCTGGCGGCGATGCTGGACCAGGACCGGGCCGAGGCCGCCATGCAGGTGAACTTCTGGTCCCTGACGCGCCTGGCCAAGTCCCTGGTCCGGGGCATGACCCGCGCGCGCGCGGGACGCATCGTCGCCATCGGCTCGGTGGCGGCCCTGCGGGCCAACCCGGGCAATGCCGCCTACGCCGCCACCAAGGGTGCCCTCATCGCGTATTGCCGCACTTTGGCGGTGGAATCGGCCAAGCGCGGCGTCACCGTCAACGTGATCGCGCCGGGCTTCATCGACACCGGGATGATGGCCCCCTACGCCGCCTACCGCGCCGGCATGGAGCGCCAGATCCCCGCCGGCCGCTTCGCCCGGCCGGAGGATGTCGCCGCCCTCGCGGCCTTCCTGATGGGCGACGGCGCCGCCTACATCACCGGTGCGGTGCTGCCGGTCGATGGCGGCCTCACCGCGATGATGGGCGTCCATCGCTCCTGAGGCCGAACCGACCATGTCCCCGATTCCCGCCGCGCTGGTCCTCCTGCTCCTCGCCGCCGGCCCCGCCGCCGCGGCCGACGCGTTCCGGGTCGACGGGCTCCCGCGCGGCGAGACCCTGAGCATCCGCGAGACGCCGGACGCCGCCGCGCCCGCCCTCGGCCAGGCCCCGCCGGGCGCGCGCCTGCGCGGCTTCGGCTGCACCGCCGAGACCCCGAGCGGGCTGACCTGGTGCCGGGTCAAGGCCGGCCAGATCCTCGGCTGGGCCCGACGGCGCTACCTGTCGCCGGAGTGAAAGCGGCCTCCCTTGTGGCGGCCATGCCGGGTTCCTAGACTGGTCTCTTCCATCGGCCGGAGGGCGGGGGCGAACCATGGCGACCATGATCATCCGTGACGACGCCCTCTGGGCAGGCCAGATCGAGGGCGATTCGGACTTGGCACGGCGTATCCGCACGCTCCCGGCGGACGACGCCATCGTTCTGCGGGTCGAGGGACGGACCATCCGGTTCCGCAAGATGCGGGATGGGGAGGACGGACGCCCGGCGGACGGCCTGGAGCCGGACCCGGATTTCCGCGAGATCTGGCGCAGCCTGCAGGCGCGGCGCGGCACGGCGGTGACGGTTGAGCCCGAGACCGGCCCGGATCCGTATCTGCTCTGCCTGACCGCGACGCTGACCGAGTGGAACAGTCCCGAGGACGCTGCGGCCTACGATGGCCTTTGAGCGCTTCGACGTTCTGACCGCGCTCTTCCCGTTCCTCGATATTCCTGTCAGAAAGCCCCGGCCCATCCTCGTCCTCTCGGCTGGCGCCTTCAATGCCGGGCACGGCCATGTCATCGGCGCCATGATCACCACCGCCGCAGCCGGCTCCTGGCCCAGCGACCACGTGATCCAGGATCTCGCGGCGGCCGGCCTGAAGCACCGCTCGGTGGTTCGCTGGAAGGTCTTCACGCTTCCGGACACGGTCATCGGCCAGCGGATCGGAGGCCTGGATGGGGCCGACAGGCGCGCCGTCGACGCCGCCTGGGCCCGCACCTTCTCTCAGCCGGTGGCCTGAACGGCTCATCCGGCTCCTGACACGGATCGTCCTGACCCATGCAATCCCTCCAGCTCCACGGTGACCGCGACCTACGCCTCGAGGATGTCGCGGAGCCCGCGGCCCCCGGCCCCGGCGAGGTCCAGATCCGCGTGCGCGCGGTGGGCCTGAACTTCATCGACGTCTGGGGCTTCCGCGGCATGGCCTTCGCCAAGCGCAAGCTGCCCCTGGCGGTCGGGGCCGAGGCCTCGGGCGAGATCGTCTGCGTGGGCGAGGGCGTCACGGGCCTGGCCGAGGGCGACCGGGTGGCGATGTACGGCGCCCAGACCTGCGGCCGGTGCAAGGCCTGCCGCGAGGGTCGCGACAACCTCTGCGAGGACGTCTCGGGCGTGATGGGCTTCCACATCGACGGCTTCGCCCGCGAGCGGGTCACCATGCCGGCCCGCCTCGTGATCAAGATGCCGGACGGGGTCAGCTTCACCGATGCGGCCTGCGCCCCCGTGGCCTTCGGCACCGTGCAGCACATGCTGTTCGACAACGCCCGCCTGGAGCCGGGCGAGAGCATCCTCGTCCACGCCGGCGGGTCCGGCATCGGCACGGCGGCGATCAAGATGGCCAAGGCCATCGGCTGCACGGTCTTCACCACGGTGGGCGACGACGCCAAGGGCGAGAAGGCCAAGGCGCTGGGCGCCGACCACGTCATCAACTACCGCGCGGAGCGCTTCGAGGGCGAGGTCCGGCGGCTGACCAAGCGCAAGGGCGTCGACGTGGTCTTCGAGCATGTCGGGCCCGACACCTGGAACGGCTCGCTCCTCTGCCTCAAGCGCGGGGGACGGCTCGTGACCTGCGGCTCCACCTCGGGCGTCTCGACCACCATGAATCTGATGCAGCTGTTCCAGCAGCAGTACCGCATCACCGGCTCGTTCGGCTGCTCGATGGCCAATATCCGGGACGCCATGGAAAAGATGGCGCAGGGCATCACCCCCGTGGTGGACACGATCCTGCCCCTGGCGGATTTCGCCCAAGGGCTGGAGCGCCTGGAATCCCGCAAGGTGTTCGGCAAGATCCTCGTGACGCTCTGAGTTGCGGCGCACACGGGTGCCCTCCCGAACCAAAATGAATTATGCCAGGGCCCAGGGTCGTCGCCGGAACGCCCCGCGTCACGGGATTCGTTTTGCTTCGCCTTGCCCTCGTCCTGAAGCGTAACCTGCCGCGGCTGGCCGGCCTCGCCATGATTCCCCTGATCCGGGGGCTGTTCTGGCTGGCGCGCCTCCTCGGGGCGGAGCGGGCGAGCCGGGTCGGCGGCTGGGTCGTGCGGACGATCGGCCCCTTCCTGCCGGCCCACCGCATCGCGACGGCCAATCTGCGCGCCGCCTTCCCCGAGCGGGACGAGGCCGCGATCCGCGCCCTGGCCCGCGAAGCCTGGGACAATCTCGGCCGCACGGGGGCGGAATACGCCCATCTCCACACGCTGTTCGATCTCGATCCGGCCCATCTCTCGGCGGGCGGCCGGATCACGGTGGCGGGCGAGACGCATTTCGCCGACCTGCGCGACGACGGGAAGCCGGGCCTGATCTTCTCCGCCCACCTGGCGAACTGGGAATTGCCGGCGATCTGCGCGGCCCAGTTCGGCCTCGACGCCACCGCGATCTTCCGCCCGCCCAACGACGCGGCCTCCGCCCGCCTGGTGCAGGAGGTCCGGCGCCAGACCATGGGGGGCCTGGCGGCGGCCGGGCAGGGCGCGGTCTTCGCCATGCAGGGCGTGGTGGAGCGCGGTGGCCATCTCGGCCAGCTCATCGACCAGCACTTCACCCGCGGCGTCGTGGTGGAGTTCTTCGGCAAGCCGGTGCTGGTCAATCCGCTCCTGGGCAAGCTCGCCCGCCACTACGAATGTCCCGTCCACGGCGCGCGGGTGATCCGCCGCGACGGAACGCGCTTCCATCTCGAACTGACGCCGCCCCTCGACCTGCCGCGCGACGCCGCGGGCGCCATCGACGTGCAGGGGGCGATGCAGGCGATGACCCGGGTGATCGAGGGCTGGATTCGCGAAAATCCCGGCCAGTGGCTCTGGATGCACCGGCGCTGGCGTCCCGCGATGCTGCCCAAGCCCAAGGCGCAGCCCAAACCCGCGCCGGTCCCGGGTCCCGCGGCCCCGGCCGGCGCGCCGGAGGATCGAGCGACCGTGATGACGGGGAATGGCCCGGCGACGGTATCCTGATCCCATGAGCCGCGCCGCCCCATCCCTTCCGCGCCGAACCGTCGGCCTGCACCTCGCCCTCCTGGTCGCCGCCGGGGCCCTGGCGGCGGGTGCGACCCAGGTCCAGGCGGGCGAGCGCACCCCGGTGGTGATCGAGCTCTACACGAGCCAGGGCTGCGCCTCCTGTCAGCCGGCCTCGCGGGTCCTCGGGGAGTTCGCCCGGGAGCCCGGCGTGATCGCCCTGACCTTCCCCATCACCTACTGGGACTATCTCGGCTGGAAGGACGTCTATGCCCAGCCCGCCTTCACGGCGCGGCAGCGGGCCTACGCCTCCCTGCGCGGCGAGCGACAGGTCTTCACGCCCCAGGCCATCGTCAACGGCGAGCCCTCGATGATCCGCTCGGATCGCAACTCCCTGGAACGGGCCCTGCGCCGGGCCCGGGCGACCAGCCCCATCCAGGTGCCGGTCCGGAGTTGGGAAGAGGGCGACCGAATCTGCGTCGATGTCGGCGCGAGCACCGGACCGGACACCAAGGCCGAGCTCTGGCTTCTCCCCGTGATGCGGCGGCGGCGCATCGCCATCGGCGGCGGCGAGAACGAGGGACAGGTGTTCGACTACATCAACGTCGTGCGCGGGATGCACCGGATCGGCCCCTGGGCGGGTCATGCGGCCCATTTCGAGGTGCCGCGCCACGCGGCCCAGGTGGCGGATGCCGATTCCTACGTCGTCGTGCTCCAGGGGGGCATCGAGGGTCGCCCGAGCCGGATCCTCGGCGCCGCCAAGGCTCCGGGATTCTGAAGCGCTCCGGGCTTCTGAAGTGCGCCGGGCTTCTGACGCGGGACAGCGTCTGACAACGCCCCGGGATCGCTCCCGGGGCGTCGTTTGACCGAGCGGCCAGTCTGATTGGGCTGGGGAGGCTCAGGCCAAAAGCGGGTCCGGCGACGGCTCAGTACGTCCCGAACTTGTAGTTCAGTCCGGCGCGCACGACGGCGAATTCGTCGGAGCGACGGCTGGTCGTGCCCGTCGCGGCTGCATAACCCGTGCCGGAAACGCTGTACTGGGCGCCCGTGGCGTTCGAAGAGGCGAACACGCCGTTGGTGCCTTTGCGGTCGAGGCTGACATAGAGACCCTCGATCTTCACGGTGACGGCGGAGGACTTGAAGAAGTTCAGGAACGAGTCGCTGGGCAGGGCGTACTCGACGCCGCCGCCCGCGGCCCAGCCGGTGCGGAAGGTGTCGCTGCTGCTGTTGGGCAGGCCGACGCTGGAGCCGCCCCCGCCGCCATAGGCGAAGCCGCCGGTGCCGTAGACCAGGGTCCGGTCGAAGGCGTACCCGAGGCGGCCGCGTACGGTGCCGAAGTAGTCGAGGGTCGACAGGCCGTTCGGATTGACGAAGGTGAGGTCCGGGTTGGGCGTGCCGACGAAGGACGCCGCGCTGCGGTTGCTGCCGAAGCCGAGATACTGCGCGTCCGCCTCGACGCCGGCGACCACGCCGGAGCCGGGCGTGAACTGATAGTTGTAGCCGACCTGTCCGCCCCCGCTGAAGCCGTTGTTGGCGTTGCGGTTGCTGAAGGCGACGAGGCCCGGATCGGCGCCGTTGGCGATGATGCCGGAAGCGGCGCTGGTCCCGATCACGGTGGCGCCGCTGCTGCTGCTGGCATCGAAGCCGTAGCCCGCGTTGAGACCCGCATAGAACCCGGTCCAGCTGAAGGCCGGAACCGTGGTGAAGACCGGCGGCGCGACGCGGCGCGGGAGGTCGGCGGCGGAGGCCGCTCCGGCGAGCAGGACAGCCATCGGGCCGGCCAGGAGAAGGGGCTTGATCATGAGATCCTCGTTGTCTCCCTGGGGAGATGGCGACCCCGAACGACGGTTCCAAGCTGCAGACCGGTGCGGGACATCCCGCGGGCGCCCCGGATTCACCGGGATACGCCCGGCCCGATCCCCGCATCCGTGCGCCGGCAGGCACGGAGGGTGGGGATCGGGCCGTCGCCTAGGCCCCGGACACCCGCGACCGGCGGACTCGGATGTCGATCCGCCCGAGAGCGGCGGCGGGTCTGCGCGGATGTCCGTCGGACGGTCGGTCGCGCGTCCGTGGCCGGTGCGACCACGTCCCGAACTTGCGTGGGAAGTTTGCCCACGTCAATTAAACGGCAGCGATCCGCGTGTGCCGTCACACGGGGGAGGGCGCACGCGGACGGATGGCTGGTGGGATCGGGCCGGCGGGCGATGCGGCCCCGGCGGCGTCAGTCCACCCACTCGCCGGCGCGCATCACCGGGATCGCTCGGCCCTCGGCGGAGAGTCCGTCGACGTCGATCCGGTCCGAGCCGATCATCCAGTCGATGTGGATCAGGCTGCGGTTGGCGCCCCGCGCCGCGAGGTCGTCCTCGCTGAAATCCGCGCCGCCGTTGCGGAAGCACTTGCTGTAGGCCTGGCCCAGGGCGATGTGGCTCGCGGCGTTCTCGTCGTAGAGGGTGTTGTAGAACAGCAGCCCCGAGGCGGAGATCGCCGAGGAGGCCGGCACCAGGGCGACCTCGCCGAGGCGACGGGCGCCCTCGTCGGTCTCCAGCACCTTGGCGAGCACGTCGCCGCCGGTGCGGGCGGTGGCCTCGACGATGCGCCCGCCCTCGAAGCGCACCTGGATGCCGTCGATCAGGGTGCCCTGGTAGGAGAGCGGCTTGGTGCTGGTGACGATGCCGTCCACCCGGTCCTTGTGCGGGGTGGTGAACACCTCCTCGGTGGGGATGTTGGCGTTGCAGACGATGCCGCTGCGGGAGGCCGAGGCGCCGCCGCACCATTCGTGGTCGTCGGCGAGGCCCACGGTGAGGTCCGTGCCGGGCCCGAAGAAGCGCAGGGCCGCGAAGCGATGGGTGTTGAGCGCGTCCATGCGGGCGTGCAGGGCGGCGTTGTGCGCCTCCCAGGCCGCCACCGGGTCGGGGCCGTCCACCCGCGAGGCCGCGAAGATCGCGTCCCACAGGCGGGACACGGCCTCGGCCTCCGGTAGGTCGGGGAACACCGTGCGCGCCCAGGGCGTCGTCGCCGCCGAGACGATGGTCCAGTTGGTGGAGAAGTTGGCGATGAGCTCGAGGGCCGGCACGTAGGCCTTCGACCGGGCGCGGTTGGCGCGGGCCACCTTGGCCGAGTCCTGCCCGGCCAGGAGGGAGGGGTCGTCGCCCGCGATGGCGAGGCGGGCCGCGCCGTTGCGGTAGGCCTCGGCCATGCCGCCGTAGAGCCAGCCGGCGGCGGTGTCGAAGGCCGCCTCGGGGGCGTGGGCGAAGCGCGCCAGGGTGGCGGCGTCGTCCGTGTAGAAGGTGGTCACCAGGGAGGCGCCGGCCTTGTAGGCCTGCTCGGTGATGAGGCGGGCCAGCGACACCGTCTCCAGCGGCGCGGTGATCACGAGTTCCTGCCCGGGCCGGAGACCCAGGCCGACCTTCACGGCGACCTCGGCCAGGCGCATCAGGCGCTCGCCATGCTGCGCCCCGTGCGGCGACGCGGCCCCGGTCGGTGTGGACCCAGCGGTTGTCTGCGCAATCCCGTCCATGCCTGTCTCCCGATGCTGCCTTCAGCGCTGTGCGCTCAAGATCAGGTCTCGGGACGGCAGGTCAACCCTCGGCGGACGCAGGCCCGGTGGGCCGGCCGCGGCGTCGGTTCAGGCGGCGCGGGACCACGTGATCTCGCCGAGGTGCTCGCGGAAGGCGAAGCGCAGGAGGTGGTCGGAGACCACGTTTTCCAGGCGTGTCAGGGCAGCCGGATCGGGGGTCGCGACCCGCATCAGCAGGGCGTCGGGGCCGGCCTCGAAGGTGCAGACCCGGTCCTCGCCGAAGGGCACGCGGCCGGCATCGTCGGTGGCTTCCACCGGGAATTTGTGGCTCCAGTGGCGGCAGAGCTGCTTGAGGTAGCGGCTCGCCTCGGCGGTCGGAACTCTCGCCTGGGAAGTCGGCATCGAACGTGTCTCCTGCTCGGTCTTCGATCGCGACGTCTGATCTATTCTCTCTCAACCAAGAGAGGGCGGAAGGGTTAAGACCGGGCTAACCCACCGCACTGCAACCAGCCGTCCGTCGGTGTCGTGCACCCTTGTCCGCCCGCAGCGGAGCCGATTTATGGCGCATGGCCGTCGACAATCTGGCAAGGCTTTGTGCGGCGCACAACAACAATCCGGCCAGGTTCGGCCCGGTTCCGACTAAATTTTTGTTGAGCCTTCGGAAAAGCCGAACGACGCGGCCTCGTCGGCAGGCCGGTCGCGGGCCATCGTGGCCGGGGTCAGAATTTTGCCCGGGTTGAGGACGTTGCCCGGGTCCAGGGCGGCCTTGAGGCTGCGCATCAGGTCGAGGGCCACCGGGTCGGCGTAGCGCGCCAGCTCGTCGCGCTTCAGGAGGCCGACGCCGTGCTCGGCCGCGATCGAGCCGCCGAGCTCCGCGACGATGTCGTGGACGATGCGGTTGAAGCGCTCCCAGTGGGCGAGGAACGCGGCGCGGTCCATGCCCACGGGCTGGCTCAGGTTGAAGTGGATATTGCCGTCGCCGAAATGCCCGAAGGCGCAGACCCGCAGGCCCGGCATCGCCGCCTCGCAGGCGCGCGTCGCCTCGGCGAGGAACGCGGGAAGGCGGGAGAGCGGCACCGAGACGTCGTGCTTGATCGAGGCGCCCTCGGCCTTCTGCACCTCGGAGAGGCTCTCGCGCAGGTCCCAGAAGGCGTTCGCCTGGGCCTCGCTCGCCGCCAGGGCGGCATCTTCGAGGAGGCCCGCCTGCTGCGCCCCGGCGAGGAACCCCTCCATCAGGAGGCCGGCCTCCTCGCCCGAGCGGGTGGTGGCGATTTCCACCAGGGCGTAGGCCGCGTGCGCCCCGGCCAGGGGCCGGCGGGCCCCGGCCCGGTGGCGCAGCACGATCTCCAGGCCGAAGGGCACGACGTACTCGAAGGCGGTCAGGGCCGGGCCGGCCTCCGCCCGCAGGTTCCGGAACAGGGCGAGGGCGGCCTCGGCCGAGGCGAGACCGACGAAGGCCACGGCCCGCGAGGCGGGCCGGGGGGAGAGCTTCAGCACCGCGGCCGTGATCAGCCCGAGGGTCCCCTCCGAACCGAGGAACAGGTGCTTGAGGTCGTAGCCCGCATTGTCCTTGCGCAGGCCCTTCAGCCCGTTCCAGATCCGGCCGTCCGCCAGCACCACCTCCAGCCCGAGGACGAGGTCGCGGGCATTGCCGTAGGCGAGCACCGCCGTGCCCCCCGCATTGGTGGAGAGGTTGCCGCCGATGCGGCAGGAGCCCTCGGAGGCGAGGGAGAGCGGGAACAGCATCCCGGCCTCCGCGGCGGCGGCCTGCACGTCGGCCAGCACCATCCCGGCCTCCACCGTGATGCTGGCATTGACGGGATCCACCGCCCGCAGCCGGTTCAGGCGCGCCAGGGAGAGGACGATGCCCCCCTGCGGCAGGCCGCCGCCGACATGCCCGGTATTGCCGCCCTGCGCTACCACCGGCACCCCCGCCTCGGCGCAGGCGCGCACCACGCAGGCGACCCCCTCGGTGTCGGCGGGCCGTACCACCGCGAGGGCGTGGCCGCGCCGCAGGCCCCGGGTCTCGGCGAGATGGGGCGCGAGGTCGGCCGGATCGGTGAGGACGTGCGCGGCACCGAGATGCGCGGCGAGTTGCGCCAGCAGGCGGGAAGGGTCGGTCACCACGGAACTCGCAACGGCAGGCCTCGGCTCGCGGCGGGATGGCGCGGCCGGACCTGCCGCCTATGATAGGGATGGCGCGGCGTCCTGTGCAGGGCGAGTGACGGGGCGCCGCGCCGCATCCGCCGAGTGAAGAGGTTGGAGACCCATGCTGTCCGTGATCCCGAACCCGCCCCGCACCGCCCTTCCGATCGTCGGCAGTGACGACCTCTTCCCGGTCCGCCGGGTCTATTGCGTCGGCCGCAACTATGCCGCCCACGCCCGCGAGATGGGCAAGGACCCGGACCGCGAGCCGCCGTTCTTCTTCATGAAACCCGCCGACGCCCTGCAGATCGTGACCGGCGAGGCGGCCGTCGACCATCCCTATCCGCCGCGCACCGAGAACTACCATTTCGAGGTCGAGATGGTGGCGGCCCTCGGGCTGGGCGGCCGCGACATCCCGGAGGCCTCCGCCCTCGACCACGTCTACGGCTACGCCGTCGGCCTCGACATGACCCGGCGCGACGTCCAGGACGAGGCCAAGCGCCTGGCGCGCCCCTGGGACCTCGCCAAGTCCGCCGATGCCTCGGCGCCGATCGGGCCGCTGCACCCGGCCTCGGCCATCGGCCATCCGGTGCAGGGCGCCATCACCCTGGCGCTGGACGCGGGCGAGCGCCAGCGCGGGGACCTCTCCGAGATGATCTGGTCGATCCCCGAGCAGGTCGCGCTGCTCTCGACCTATTTCGAGCTTCACCCGGGCGACCTCATCTTCACCGGCACCCCGTCGGGCGTCGGCGCCGTCCGGCGCGGCGAGACGATGACGGCCGCCATCGAGGGCCTCGGCGCCATCCGCCTGCGCGTCGTCTGAGCCGCATGCTCCTGCAACGCCCCTGGATGCGGCGCCTGATCCACTACGGCGCCCTGGCGACGCGCGGCATGACCCTGGGCGTGCGCGGGGTCGCCATCGACGCCGAGGGTCGGGTCTGCCTCGTCCGCCACACCTACGTGGCGGGCTGGCACCTGCCCGGCGGCGGCATCGAGGCCGGCGAGAGCGGGGTGACGGCCATGGCGCGGGAGTTCCGCGAGGAGGCCGAGATCGTGGTCGATCCCGAGCAGCCCCTGCGGCTGCACGGCTTCTATCACAGCCGCGCGGGAGCCGGGCGCGACCACGTCGCCCTCTACGTGGCCGCCGCCTTCGCGGTGCGGGCGCCGAAACAGCCCGACCGGGAGATCGCCGCCTGTGGCTTCTTCCCCCTCGATGCGCTGCCGGCCGGGACCACCGCCGCCACCCGCGCGCGCCTGCGCGAAATCCGCGAGGGCCTGCCCCCATCCGCGCAGTGGCAGCCCTGAGGGGCGGTGCGATGCCGGCAAACGGCCCGCGGGGCCAGCGCCTGGATTCAGCGCTTGCAACGCCCGGCGGAATGGTGTTTAGAGACGCCGTCCGGGGCCGCCGGCGGGTCTTTCCCACCAGCGGCGCGGTTGTGAGCGGGTGTAGCTCAGGGGTAGAGCACAACCTTGCCAAGGTTGGGGTCGAGGGTTCGAATCCCTTCGCCCGCTCCAATTGACCGAACGAGACGACCGGAGCGACAGCCGCTGCAAGGCGGCTTTTTGCTTCGTTGAGACGACGAACCGTCCGGCGCGAGGGTCACCTTCGCCACGACGGGTGTGAGCGGGTGTAGCTCAGGGGTAGAGCACAACCTTGCCAAGGTTGGGGTCGAGGGTTCGAATCCCTTCGCCCGCTCCAAATCTTCCAACCCAGCCAGAACCGACCCAGCGCCCTCCGGGGCGTTTTTTCGTGGGCGGGCCACCCGCCGGCGACGCGGCGTCAGTCCCGCGGCCGCACGGCGGCCCGATAGGCCGCGGGCGTCACGGCGTAGCGCCGGCGGAAATGCCGGCGCAGGGTCGCGGCGGTGGCGAAGCCCGCCGCCTCGGCGACGGCCTGAAGCGGCTGGTCCGCCTGCTCCAGCAGATCCCGGGCCCGGGCGAGGCGCAGGTCGAGGAGCCAGCGGGCCGGCGTCGTGCCGGTCGCGGCGGAGAAGCGGCGCAGCAGGGTCCGCGGGCTCATGCCGGCACGGTCCGCCAGATGGGCGACCGGCCAGTCGCGGGCCGGCGCCGCCCGCATGGCATCGAGCAGCGGCCCGATCCGCGCCGCCTCGTGGAGCGTCGGCACCGCACCCGCCACCACCTGGGCCTGGCCGCCGTCCCGGTGCGGCGGCACGACGAGGCGCCGGGCGACGGCATTGGCGGCGGCCGGCCCGAAGTCGCGACGCACGAGGTGCAGGCAGAGGTCGATCCCGGCGGCCGAGCCGGCCGAGGTCAGGATCGGACCTTCGTCCACGTAGAGGACGTCGGGGGTGAAGCGGATGCCGGGATGGCGCGCGGCCAGGGCCGCGGCATGGCGCCAATGGGTGGTGGCACGGCGCCCGTCGAGGAGGCCCGCCGCCGCGAGTACGAAGACGCCCGAGCAGATCGACAGGATGCGCGCTCCGCGGGCCGCGGCCGCCCGCAGGGCGGTGGCGAGAGCCTCGGGAACGGGCCTGTCCGCACCGCGCCAGCCCGGCACCACGATGGTGCCGGCGTGATCCAGGAGGTCGAGCCCGCCATCGACGAGGAGGCGCACGCCGCCCTCGGCCCGCAGCGGCCCGGGATCGAGCCCGGCCACGGCGAAGCGGTACCAGTCCGGCCCCATCTCGGGGCGGGGCAGGCCGAACACCTCCACGGCGACGCCGAACTCGAAGGTGCAGAGACCGTCATAGGCCAGCACCACCACGAGACGGTCGGCGGGGGAGAGGCGCGCCTGCGACTTTGGCATGATCGCGACGCTAACCGGCAATCCGGGCCGCCGCCAAGGAGCGCGCCCGCTGGTAGGTCTGTCGTCCCCTGCGATGGAGACCCACGATGAGCCCCGTGACCGCCATTCCCGCCTGCCCACCCGCGATCGCGCGGGCTCACTTCCGGCGTCGCCTGGAACTAGAGACCGATTGCGCCGACGTGGCGGCCGCCCTGGGAGCCGCACCGCCCGACTTCGTGCTGCTGCACGCCGTCGGGTCGGCGGCGGCGTTCCGGCGCCGGCACATCCCGGGGGCCGTGCACCTGCCGCACCACCTGATCACGGCCGAGCGCCTCGCCGCCTGGCCCCCCGCTACGCTGTTCGTGGTCTACTGCGCCGGCCCCCATTGCAACGGGGCCGACCGGGCCGCCCTGCGGCTCGCCGAGTTCGGCCGGCCGGTCAAGCTCATGCTCGGCGGCCTGACCGGCTGGGCCGACGAGGCGTTGGCTTTCGCGGGCGACTTGGAGTCCACGAGCGACTTGGATTTCACGAGCGACTTCGATTCCTCGCGCGACTTGGATTCCACGAGCGACTTGACCTGCCCGCGTGAAGACCAGTCCGGCGGGGACCATTCCTGAAATCGGCCATCGCTCGCGAGGCCACTGTTCAATCTTCCTTTACCATAGGGAGAACAAAGTTGCCGTCGGGGCGGCGCCTGGGTCCGCCCCCAGCCGGACGGCCATGTTCCTCTTCACCACGCCCCCCGCCACTGCCCGCGATCCCGGCGCCAGCCGGGATCTGGGCACGCGCGACGGCGCCTCCGGACGCACGGGCGCGTCGAGCGGGGTCATCGAGGCGATTCGCGACGGGGCGCAGACCTCCGGCGCGGGCTTCGACTATCTCCTGGCCACGGCCCAGCGCGAATCCGCCCTCGACCCCTCCGCCAAGGCCGGCACCTCCTCGGCCACCGGCCTGTTCCAGTTCATCGAGCAGACCTGGCTCGGCACCCTGAAGACCGCCGGTCCCCGCCTCGGCCTCGGAACCTACGCGGACGCGATCACCCGCAGCGCCGACGGCACCTACGCGGTGAGCGATCCGGCGGCCAAGCAGACCATCCTCGACCTGCGCCGCGATCCGCGGATCGCCGCCACTCTGGCGGGCGCCCTGACTGAGCAGAACCGGGAAGCGCTGAGCAGCGCCCTCGGGCGCGAGCCCACCGGCGGCGACCTTTACGCCGCCCACGTCCTCGGCGCCCGCGGAGCCGCCGCCCTCATCGCCACCGCGCAGGCGAGCCCGGCCCGGGCCGCCGCCCTCGACATGCCGGAGGCGGCCGCCGCCAATCGCGGCCTGTTCTACGACAAGACCGGGCGCCCGCGCGGCGCGGCCGAACTCTACGCCCACCTCGCCGCGGCCCGCACCGGCCCGGCGCCGGCCACGCCCGCCGCCACGATCAGCCTGCCCGAGGGCACCACCGCCTACGCCTCCCTCAACGAGGGCGGCCTGCGCTCGATGTTCCAGACGGATCCGCGCCAGCAGGGCGGCGTCTCGGCCGGGGTCGCCCGCCTCTGGCAGGGGCGCAGCGCCGGAACCGATGTGAGCCGGACGGAGCCGGCCCGCGCGGCGCCGACCTACTTCCCGCGCTCGGACGGCACCGAGAGCGTGACCGGCAGCGCGCCCGCCGCCACCGTCGCACCGGCGACCGCTGCGAACCCCGTGCCGGCCGCCGCGACGGCCCTGGTCGGAGCCCCGCTGCCGCCCCGCCGTCCGGCGGAGTTCGGCGCTTCCAGTCAGGCGGCCCGCCCCGGCGCCCCCCTCGACCTGTCCCTCTTCACGATCCGGAGCGGCTCATGATCATCCGCCAGTTCCTCGCCTGGACGCAGCACACTTCCGCGGCGCGACGGGCGGAGGCCGCGGGTGCCCTGGCCCGCGCCTACCTCTATGACGGCCTCGGCGAGGATATCGCCTGGGAGGCGGAAGCCGCCCTCCTCGCCCTCTTGGACGATCCCTCGAGCCTGGTGCGCCGGGCCCTGGCGGAGGCCTGCGCCGCCTGCGCGAACGCTCCGCGTCCCCTGATCGTGGCGCTGGCGGGCGACCAGGCCGAGATCGCCACCCTGGTGCTGGCCCGCTCGCCCGTGCTGAGCGACGCCGACCTCGTCGACGGCGTCGCCATCGGGTGCCTCGCCGCCCGCCGCGCCATCGCGAGCCGGATCGACCTGTCGCCGGCCGTCGCCGGGGCGCTCGCCGAGATCGCGGAGCCCGAGGCCCTGGTCGTGCTCGCCCGGAACCGCAGCGCCCACATCACCACCGGCAGCCTGATGCGGATGGTGGAGCGCCACGGCGACGTGGCCGCCCTGCGCGAGGCGATCTTGGCCCGGCCCTACCTGCCCCTCGAGGTGCGCCAGAGCGTGACCACGCGCCTCGCCGAATCGCTTTCCGCCTTCGCGGTCTCCTCCGGCTGGCTCACCCCGGCCCGCAGCGCGCGCGCCAGCCGCGAGGCGCAGGAGCGCACGACCCTGGCCTTCTGCGCCGAGGCCCATCCCGTCGACCTCGCCCGGCTGGTCGCCCACCTGAAGGCCTGCGGCCAGCTCAATGCCGGCCTGCTGCTGCGGGCGATCCTGTCCGGAAACATGGCCTTCGCCGAGATGGCCCTGGCCGATCTCGCCGGCCTGCCCGTCCGCCGGGTGGCCGGCCTGATGCACGATGCCTCGACCGCCGCCTTCGCGGCCCTGCACCGCAAGGCCGGCCTGCCGCCGGTGCTGCTGCCGGCCTTCAGCGCCGCGCTGTCGGCCTGGCGCGAGGCCGGGGCGGGCACCATCGCCAGCGCCGGGGCGGGCCTGTCGCGCCTGATGATCGAGCGGGCGCTGACCGCCTGCGAGACGATGCCCTTCGCGGAGGCCCAGAGCGTCATGGCGCTGCTGTCCCGCTTCGAGGCCGAGGCCGCCCGCGACGAGGCCCGGGTGCTCGCCCGCGAACTCGCCGCCGAGGCCGAGCGCAGCGAGATCCTGCGGATCGAGCGCGAGATCCTCGACGCCGAGTGGCGCGAGGCCCAGCGCCAGGTCCTCGCAGACTGGGACGCGCCGCAGGCCCTCGAGGCCGCCCCCGCCGCCGCAACCTTCGAACCGGTCGCCGAGATCGTCGCCGCGGCGGTGCCGGAGGCTTTGCAAGCGACCTTGGAAGTGACCTCGGAAGCGACTTCGGAAGCGACTACGGAAGCGACTTCGGAAGAAACCCTGGAAGTGCCACTGGGCGAGTCCGCTCCGGTGGCCGTCGACCCCGCTGCGGAAGCCCTGCCCATCGTGACGAATCGGCCGGCCTCGGGGGATTCGGAGGTCGCCGCGGTCGCGGAGATCCTGGCCGTGGTGCCGGCCGAGGCTTCGGCGGACGTCGAGACGGCACGCACCGATCCGGTGGGCCTGATCCTCGACGGACTTTCCGACGCGCTGCTGGCCGAGTTCGAGGGCAGCCGCGCCCGGAGCCGCGCCCTCGCCACCGAGGTCGTGCTCGACGCGATTCCCGAGGCGCTGATCGCGCGCTACCGTGAGGACCGGGCGCGTCTCGCTGCCTGAGGGGCGCTCAGCCGAACTGCTCGCGCAGGATGCGCTCGTCGAGGCTGTGACCGGGATCGTGCAGCAGGGTCAGGTTGGTGGCGTGGTCGAGCCAGGTCTCCACCGTGCAGACCCGCCGGAACTCGGTATGGTCGGCCACCGCCGCCACCGGCCGGTGCTCGGCGTCCAGCACCTCGATGAGGATGCGGGCGTAGTCCGGCAGCAGGGCCCCGTGCCAGCGCCGGGGCCGGAAGGCCGAGATCGGCGTCAGGGCCAGGAGCCGGGCGTTGAGGGGCAGGATCGGGCCGCCCACCGACAGGTTGTAGGCGGTGGACCCGGCCGGGGTCGCCGCGAGCACGCCGTCGGCGATAAGCTCCGGCAGGCGGACATGGCCGTCGATCGAGATGCGCAGCTTGGCGGTCTGGTGCGTCTGGCGCAGCATGTAGACCTCGTTCAGGGCGCGGGCCTGGTGCCGGCGCCCCTCCGTGTCCACGGCCTCCATCATCAGCGGGTGGATGATGCTGCGCTTGGTGTTCTCCAGGCGCTCGATCAGCCCGTCCTCGCGGAACTCGTTCATGAGGAAGCCGACGGTGCCGCGGTTCATGCCGTAGATCGGCGTGCCGGCATGCATGAAGCGGTGCAGGGTCTGGAGCATCAGCCCGTCGCCGCCCAGCGCCACCACCACGTCGGCCTCGTCGGGCGGCACGTGGTCGTAGCGCCGCATCAGGGTCGCGGCCGCCTGGCGGGCGTCCTCCGTGGGACTCGCGACGAAGGCAAGCCGTTCGAAACGCCGGGCCATGGGCTCACATCCGTCCTGTCGACCACCTTGCCGACCACCTTGCCGACGCGGAGCGTTCGCGCCAGCGTCTCGATTCCAGTCCTGCCGGCATCCCCGCCGGCCCGCTCCCGCCGGTGGAGCGGCAGAGCCCTGGTCGGAGACCCATAGCATGGAGCGGCCGCTTCTCGTCTACACCACCTTCCCGGATGCCGGCACCGCCCTGAAAGTCGGAGAGGCGCTGGTGCGGCTGCGCCTCGCGGCCTGCGTCAACGTCCTGCCGGGAATGCTCTCGGTCTACGCCTGGAAGGGCGCGGTGGAGCAGGGCTCGGAGGTCGTCGCGATCCTGAAGAGCCGCGAGAGCCTCGCCGACGCCCTCGGCGCCGCCCTGAAGGCCCGTCACCCCTACGCGACGCCGATCATCCTGCACCTGCCGGTGGCGGGGGCCGACCCCGACACCGCGGCCTGGATCGCAGCGGAGACTCAAGGGCCGCCGATCGGGTAGCTCCGGCCCTTCCACAGGGGCGTGCCGCTGCCCTTGCGCCGCAGGAGGGCGGTCCACTGGATCGCCAGGGCGACCAGCACCGTCGCCGGGTGGAGCAGAACCGTCCCCAGGGGCTCGCGGGTGATCAGGGTGATCGCCGCCCGGGTCGCCAGGGAGACGAGGACGGCGGCGAAGGCCAGGAACGCGGCGTGGCCGGATCCGAGGCCGACCAGGGCCGCCAGGAGGAGGAGCCAGGGCAGGACGTGCCCCCCGACCAGGAGCAGGGTCCAGACGGGCAGGGCCCGCGGGGTCGCCATGCCCTCGTGGGCGTTCTTCGAGAAGCCGGCCCAGCTCTGCGCGAAGCCGCGATACATCCGGCAGGTCGCCAGGGCGTGCCCGGCCACCAAGTCGGTGCGGTAGCCGCCCTGGCGGAAGCGGCGCGGCAGCACGACGCCGTCGTGCAGGCTGGTGCGCACGGCGCCGTGCCCGCCGGTGGCCGCGTAGGCCTCGCGTCCGACGAGGACGAGCTGGCCGCAGGCGGCGCCGAGGCTGGGGCGCGGGGAGGCCCGCATCATCGCCATCGGCAGGTAGCCGAGGAGCAGGAAGTTGATCATCGGCACCGTCAGGCGCTCGCCCAGCGACCCCATGCGCTGGCGCGGCACGCCGCTGACGAGGGCGCTCCCGGTCCGGCGCGCATGGGCGGCGAGCGCCGCCGCCGCGGCGGGCGCCAGGCTGACATCGGCGTCGACGAAGAGGAGATGCGTTCCGGCCGCGGCCTCGGCCAGCCGCGCACAGGCGTGGTTCTTGCCCGTCCAGCCCTCGGGCAGGGGCGGGATCGGGACGAGGCGCAGGCGCGGGTCCTCGGCGGCGATGGCGGCCACGATGGCGGCGGTGTCGTCGGTGGAATGGTCGTCGCCGACGAGCACCTCCAGGGCGACGCCGGCGCTCGACAGGGCGGCCCGCACGGTGGTGGCGATCACCGCGGCCTCGTTGCGGGCCGGGATCAGCACCGAGACCCGGGCCCGGACGTCGAGGTCCGGCTCGGGGGTGCGCAGGATCGAGAGGTTCACCCAGGCGACGAGGGCGGGCAGCAGCGCACAGGCCAGGGCCAGGATCGCGAGACCGAGCATCACGGAACCGGATCTCCCTTCTGGCGGTGGGCCGGCTCGAAGCGCCGCCCCGTGACGACGGCCCCGAGGCGCCGCCAGAGATCGTAGATCCCGCCGATCCCCTTGGCACCGGATGCGAGCGGCGTGAAGCGGTCGGCCGCGCGCGCGATCACGTCGAGACTGAGCCGGTCGAGGGTGGCGGTCAGGTCCGCCTCCATCCGGGCGAGGCGCTCGGCCCGGGGCAGGGCCAGCAGCTCGGCGCCGGGGATCGGCGCTCCGAAGGCCGCGAAGGCCTCGCCGCCGCGCTCCTCCCAGAAGGCGTATTCGAGAGCCAGCGGCACGAACAGCGCGTCGGGCGCGATCTCGGGCAGGCGGCCGACGCCGGCGCGCAGGCCCAGCGGCCGGGCGCGAACGTCCTGAAAGCGACCCTGGGCGGTGATCCAGATCATCCGGTTCGGCGCCCCCAGGATGCGCCGCGTCGCCCTGAGGAACTGGGCCGCGCCGCGGGCCGAATCGAGGTTCACCGCGAAGGCGCCCATCCGGGCGAAGACCGCGTACTTCTCCAGCATCCGCGCGTCGAAGGGCGCGTAGCTCTCGCGGCGCGGAAACAGCCGTCCGGCCAGGAGGATGACCACGGCGGCGTCCCACCAGGCCGGATGGTTGCAGTAGACCACCACGGGACCGGGATGGTCGGCGCAGGCCGGCACGCCCCAGCGGGCGAGCCGCAGGGCGTTGAGGTGGCGTCGGACGTAGCGGTCGAAGTACCCGACCATGAACCGCCACAGGGCGGGCGATCGGGCGGGGCCGTCCTCGCGGGACACGCGGCGGGCCTTCAGGCGCTGGCGCGCGCCTCCCCGCCGACCTCGGCGCCCCGCGCATCGGTGTCGAGGGCATCCGCCGCGATCCAGCCCGACATCATCACCATCGGCATGCCGGGACCCGGATGGGCCGCGCCGCCGGCGAGGTAGAGGCCGCGCACCTGCCGCGAGCGGTTGCCCGGCTTGAACGCGCCCATGAACTTGCCGTGGGAGGCGAGGCCGTAGATCGCACCGTTGAGCACCTTGTAGCGCTTGTGGATGTCCTGCGGGGTGAGGTGGCGCTCGACGACGATGCGCTCCTCCAGGTCAGGCATGTTGGCCGTGCGCTTGAGCTTGTCGAGGATGACCTGCCGGTAGGCCGGGAACATCTTCGACCAGTCGTGGTGCGGGCGCAGGTACGGGGTGTGAACCAGGACGTAGAGCGCCTCGCCGCCCTCGGGCGCCACCGACGGGTCGGTGGAGGAGGGGGCCGCCAGGTAGGCGGTCGGGTCCGGGGCCGGCTCGCCCTTGTGGTAGATGTAGTCGAATTCCTCCTCCGGGTTGCGGGAGAAGACGAAGTCGTGGTGGTTCAGGTGCTCGTAGCGCTTGTTCAGCCCGAGATAGAGCACCACGCCGGAGCAGGCCGGCTCGAAGCTCTTCTTCTCGTAGGACTTGCCGACGTCGCCCCCGACGAGCTCGCGGTAGGTGCGCACCGAATCCATGTTCGAGATGACGGCGTCGAACGGGGTGACGCCGGAGGCGGTCCGCACGCCCTTGACCGCCCCCTTCTCGATGGCGAGGCCGGTGACCTCGTCGCCCGGCCGCAGGGTGGCGCCGAGTTCTCCGGCGAGCTTCGTCAGGGCCTCGGCCACCGCGCGGGTGCCGCCCATCGGATACCAGACCCCCTCCGCCGTCTGCATGTGCGCGATGGCGCAGAGCACGGCCGGGGCGCCGTAGGGCGAGGAGCCGACATATTGCACGAAGTGGTCGAGCATCTGCGCGAGGCGCGCATCCTTCACCTTCGAGCGGATCGTGCCGGCCACCGACGAGCCCATGCGCAGGGACAGCACGTCCCGCAGGGTGCCGGGATTCATGTTGGCGCGGAGGTTGATCGTGTCGAACAGGTCCTCGACCGGCTTCCAGAAGAAGAACTTGTTCGAGACGTCGTGCAGGTGCTCGGAAATCTCGAGGAACTTCTTGTAGCCTTCGCCGGCGCCGGTATTGGGCGCGAAGCGCTCCATGTCGGCGGCCATGGTGGGCACGTCGGCCATCAGGTCGAGATGGGTGTTGTCGTCGAAGAAGCAGCGCCATTGCGGATCGAGGCGGCGCAGGTCCAGGTAGTCGTGGATGTTGCGCCCGGCCTCCTGGAAGATCCGCTCCAGCACCTTCGGCACCGTGAGGATGGTCGGCCCCATGTCGAAGCGGAAGCCCCCCTCGTGCAAGACCGCGGCCTTGCCGCCGAGCCAGTCGTTCTTGTCGTAGAGCGTGACGTTGTGGCCGCGCGCGGCGCTCACGCAGGCGGCCGCCAAGCCGCCCAACCCTGCGCCGACGACGGCGACCGAAGACCCAGCCCGCATGTTCGTGTCACTCCCCGGGCCGGTCCAAACGCCCATCCCTGCCATGAAGCTAGACCGGATGGCCGCGCGGTCAACGCGCTAACCGGTCGCGGCACGGACCAACGCCGTCTTTGCCGTCCCGTCCTAGGTCGTCCGCCGCGACACCAGCCCCAGCGCGACCCCCAACCCCAGCGCCGCGACGGCGGCCATCACGCCCCAGGCGGGGAAGGCGGCGGCCCAGCCCTCGCTGAGGGCGTTCTGGTAGGCCTCGATCGCCCAGGCGTTGGGCGTGAGCCAGCCGGCCTCCTGCAGCCAGGGCGGCATCAGGAAGCGGGGCACCATGCTGCCGCCCACCGCCGACAGCAGGAGGACGCCGAAGGTGGCGGCCAGGTGCGCCTGCTGCCGGGTCGCTGAGGCCGCGCAGGCGGCCAGGGCGAGGCCGGCGGCCATCGCCGAGACCAGGAGGGAGGTCACCAGCCAGGCGCCCGCATGGGGCAGGATGTCGACCCCGTGCAGGAGGGCGGCGGCCGCGAAGATCAGTCCGGCCTGGACGAGGCCCTGGCCCACCAGGAACAGGAACTTGCCCAGTACCACCACGGCGAGGCCGCCGGGCCCCGCCATCAGCCGGTCGGCGAGGCCGGACTGGCGCTCGTCGACGAGGGAGAGGGCCCCCTGCATGGCGGCGAAGAGCAGGAACACCGCCGTGATCGCCCCGGCATAGTAGCTCACACGGTCGTTGGTGGCGCCCGAGGCGGTGCTGCGCCGCTCCACCAGGGAGGCGAAGGCGAAGGGCTCCTTGCGGGCGCGCTGCTCGGCGAAGGCCTGGTTGAGGAAGGCGCGCTCGTCCGGACCGATCTTGCCCGAGCGCTCCACGTCGGCGACGATCCGGGCCAGGACCACGTCGGGCAGCGCCTCGTTGAGGACGCGCTGGAGCTGGCCGAGGGCGATCGGGGTCGCCAGGGCCTTGGCGGGATTCTCGATCAGCACCACGGGCTGGTCGGCGCGGGTGGAGCCGGCGTCGAGGTCGCCGCGCAGCACCAGGGCGACGTCGACCTCGCCGCGGCGCACTGCCGCGACGGCGCCGTCGAGGTCGGTGGCGGCGAGGGGCCCGACCCGGAGGGAGGGGTCCGCCTCCAGGGCCTGCATCAGGCGCTGCGTCGTCGGCGTCCGGGCCAGGTCGAGGAGGCCGAGATGGATGCGGATGCGGTCGCCCAGCGCCCCGGAGAAGATCGCGGCGAAGATCACGAAGATCACCGTGGGCAGCACGAAGGCCATGACCAGGGCGGCCCGGTCGCGCACCAGGCCGAGCAGCATGACGCGGAAGGCGGCCGAGATCATGCGGTGGTCCCCCGTTCGGCGACCCCGTCCTCGTCCGGCGTCGCCGATCCCGCCACGGCATCGCGGTACACCGCCTCCAGCCCGGGCGCGCGGATGCGGATCTCGGCGATGGGCACGCCCGCGTGCCGGAGGTCCGCCAGCAGGTCGGCCCCGTCGCGGGGCGTCCCGCTCAGGTGGCGCGCCCGCCAGGTCGAGCCGGTGTCGACGGGCACGAAGCCCGCCCGGCGCAGGACCGCCTCCGCCGCCCCATCGGCGGGAGCGACGAGGGCGGCCTCGTGTTCGGGGGCATCGGCGCGGATGCGGGCGAGGAGCTCGGACAGGCGGCCGTCGGTGATGATCCGCCCCTGCGCCAGGATGGCGACCCGGTCGGCGAGGCGCTCGGCCTCGGCGAAATCGTGGGTGGCGACCAGGAGGGCGGTGCCGGCCTCGCGCAGGCGCCCGAGCACCGCGTGGATCGCCGCCCGGGCGTGCAGGTCCACCCCCTGGGTCGGCTCGTCGAGGAGAACGAGGCGGGGCCGCGCCATCAGGCTGGCGGCGATGTTGACCCGGCGCTGGTAGCCGCCCGAGAGCAGCCCCACCGGGCGCCGGGCGACCTCCCCGAGGGCGCAGAGCGCGAGGCCCGTCGCCACGGCCTCCGCCCGCGCCCGCCGGGGGATGCCGGCGAGCTGGGCGAAGACGGACAGGTTTTCGGCCACCGAGAGGCGGGGATAGAGGGCGATCTCCTGGGGCACCCAGCCGATCGCCCGGCGCGCCGCCGGCGTCCGATGGGGGTCGTCGCCGGCCACGCGGACGCTGCCGGCGTTGGGGGCGAGCCGGCCCGCGATGAGGCGCATCAGCGAGGTCTTGCCGGCGCCGTTGGGGCCGAGGAGCGCGAGGGTCTCGCCGGCGCCGAGGGCGAGGTCGACGCCCTCCAGCACCCGGGTGCCGCGATAGGCGAGGGCGGCGCCGGCCACCCGCAGGAGCGGCTCGGTACGGAGGCTCACGTGGCGCTCAGCGGGGCGGCAGCGCGCGCGACAGGCGAACCCGCACGCCGACCCCGGGCTCCCGCACGACGAAGCGCGCGCGCGCGAAATCCGGGCGGGCGGAGCGGGCGGATTCGCCGGAGAAGCCGTAGGGCTCGAGGGGCAGGCCGAGGCCGGTCCGGTCGAGGCGGCCGTTGCGGTTGGTGTCCTGGTAGGCCACCGCCGCGTAGATGCCGGGCGTCACGTTCGAGAAGACGAAGCGCTGGGCGGCGGCCCGGGGCTCGGCCTGCTGCCCCGTCCGGCAATCGGCCTCCGACAGGCCGTCCTGGCACAGGGCGACGGAGAGCAGGCCCCCGGGCTCGATGCCCTCGACCTCCACCGCCACGGAGGCGGCGCGGGCCGCGCCCGAAACCAGCAGAAGGGCGCAGAGGCCGGCCAGGGGCCGCGACAGCCCCCTCAAGTGGCGTCGCCCGAGGCGGCCAGGGGCGCGGTGGCCGGGATGCCGGCGCTGGCGGCCCCGACGCGCCCCGCGGAGAGCTCCTCGATGAGGAGGCGGGCGGTGATGCGCGCACCCTCGTAGATCACCGGCAGGCCGGAGCCCGGATGGGTGCCGCCGCCGACGAGGTAGAGACCCGGCCCGAAGCGGTTGTGCGGGCGGAAGTAGAGCATCTGCATCAGGTCGTGGGCGAGATTGAAGGTGGCGCCCTCGTGCACGAAGAAATCGTCGCGCCACTCGGTCGGGTCGACGATGCGCTCGTAGCGGATGCGCGACTCGATATCGCCGAGGCCGAGCAGCTTCAGGCGGTCGAGCACGAGGCGGCGATAGGTCTCCCGCAGGCCCTTCCAGTCGATGCCCGCTTTCAGGTTCGGCACCGGCACCAGCACGTAGAGGCTGGTCTGGCCGGGCGGCGCCATGCCGCCGTCGGTGAAGCCCGCATGCTGCACGTAGAGCGAGGGCTGCATCGACAGGATGCCGTCGGTGATCTCCCGGATGTTGCGGGCGTAATCCTCCGACAACAGGATGGTGTGGTGGCCGAGGGCCTCCGGCATCGGCCCGTCGAGGCCGAGGTAGAGCATGAAGGTCGAGCAGGAGAGGCGCGCCTTCTCGATCTTGGCGTCGCGCCAGCGCGGCCGGTGCTGCTGCGGCACGAGGTCCTGGATGACCTTGGCGAAGTCGCCGTTGATGACGACCGCGTCGGCCTGCAAGGTCTCACCGTTGCAGACGACCCCGCTGGCGCGCTTGCCCTCGAACAGCACCCGCTCGACGCCCGCCCCGAGGCGGACATCCACGCCCATCCGGCGGGCAAGGCCCGCCATCGCTTCCGAGACGGCGCCGCAGCCGCCGACCGGGTGGTAGACGCCGTGCTCGTACTCGAGGAACGACAGGATGGTGAACAGGCTCGGGCACCGGAACGGCGACATGCCGAGGTACTTGGTCTGGAACGCGAAGGCGAGGCGGACCCGCGGGTCCTTGAAGTAGCGCCGCAGATCCTTGTCGACGCTGCGCCCCGGATGGAGGTGGGGCAGGGCGGCGATCATGGCCGGGGAGGCCATGGCCCGCAGGGTGTGGAAGGCCTGCTCCAGGACGGGCTTGAAGAACTTCAGCTTGACCCGGTTGTCGGCGAAGAACTTGCGCACGTTCTTGGCGTCGTCCGGCGCGATGCGCGCCACCTCGGCCTCGAGCCGGTCCATGTCGTTCGTGGCGCGGATCTCGCCGCCCGCCTCGAACACGAGGTGGTACTGCGGATCGAGGCGCTCGAGCTTGACGTGGTCTTCCAGGCGCTCGCCGCAGGTCTCGAAGATGTCGGCGAGGATCTGCGGATAGAGGAAGAAGGTCGGCCCGATGTCGAACCGGAAGCCGCCGGGCGCCTCGACGGTCTTCGTGCGTCCGCCCACCGCCGGATCCTTCTCCAGCAACGTGACGTGGACGCCGGCGCGAGCGAGAAGAAGCGCGGTGGCGAGGCCGCCGGGACCGGCACCGACGATGATGACGCGGCGTCCGGACAAGGTCCGCAAGCCGTCCCGTGACTGCAACAACGCTCACAACTCCATCGTCTACAGGCCCACGTGCCTCATGCATGTGGCGCGTGAGCATGGTCCGTCCAGGGCTCGCGGTCTAATCTTGACCGTAGTGGTGCGGGCGGCAATGGGGGCGCAGTGTCGCGCATCCCCGGCCGATCCGGCCGCGCCGGTCCGCCATCCGCCGTCAGGTAGCCCGGGACAGGTGGTGCAGCGCGATGGCGCCGGCCGTGGCGACGTTGAGCGAATCGAACTCCGGCGCCATCGCGATGCGGACGGTGCGCAGGCGCGCCATCAAGTCCGGCGGCAGGCCCGGCCCCTCGCTCCCGAGCAGGAGCAGGGTCCGGGCGGGGGGCGTCAGGGTCCCCAGGGTCTCGGCCCCGCCGGGGCTCAGGGCCAGGGGCTCCAGGGCGTGACGCGCCGCGAAGGCCAGGAGCGCGTCGGCATCGGCGAGTTGCAGGAAGGGGACGATCAGGGCGGCGCCCGCCGAGACGCGGATCGCCTTGCGATAGAGCGGATCGCAGGTGGCCGCATCGAGGAGCACCGCGTCGGCTCCGAAGGCGGCGGCGTTGCGGAACAGGCCGCCGACATTGTCGTGGTTGGTCAGGCCGACGAGGCCGACCACTAGGGCGGGCGCCGGGGCCGGCGGCAGGCCGGGCCGGGCGTCATCGGTGGCCTCCCCGCCGCGCAGGCCGACGCCGAGGACGCCGCGATGGATCGGGAACCCGGTGATCGCACTCATCACGGGCTTCGCCGCGGTGTAGACGGGCACGCGCTCGGGCAGACGGGCCAGGGCCGCCTCCAGGCCAGCCAGGCGCTCGGGCGCCAGCAGGACCGATTCGAGGCCGAACCGGGCCCGGTCCGAGAGCATGACCCGCAGGGTCACCTCGCCCTCGACGATGAAGCGGCCGGCGCGCCCGACGAGGTCGCGCTCGCGCATCGCCGCATAGGGCGCGAGGCGCGGGTCGGCGGGATCGTCGATGGCGACCGGCGCGGGTCGGGAGCGGGCGGCCAAGGCGGCGTCAGGCGCTCGCCGGACGCCCGCCCATGCGCACCGCCAGGGGATCGGCCTCGGCCTTGGTCGGCACCTTCACCAGGGCCTCCCCGTCGAGGACGACCTCGCCGGCCACCGAGCAGGTGCATTTCAGGCGGGCGCGGCGGCGCTCCGGCACGAGCTCGGCCACCTCGACCGTGACCTCGACGGTGTCGCCGATGCGCACGGGTGCGCGGAAGTTCAGGGTCTGGCTGATGTAGACCGCGCCGGGGCCGGGCAGGCGGGTGCCGAGCACCGCCGAGATCAGGCCGGCGGTGTAGAGGCCGTGGGCGATCCGGGTGCCGAAGGGCGTGCGTGCCGCGAAGTGCTCGGACAGATGGATCGGATTGCGGTCGCCGGTGATCTCGGCGAAGCCCACCACGTCGGAGGAGGCGATGACCTTGTTCAGCGTCTCGGACAGGCCGACTTCGAGATCTTCGAAGTACAGGACGCGCAGTTCGGGCATCATCGGCAGTTTCCCTGACTTCGGTGGGTGGCACGCAGGTCTCGTGCGGCTTGGCTTTTCGCCTCGCACAGGCAGCGGACCAAATCCAGTATCCGGCAGCCGAAAAGCATCCCGCCGGGCCTTGAGCCTCGACAGGCGGAGGCAACTCGCGCCATGGAGGCCCTTGCCGCGCGGCACGGGCGCAGGTTCGGAGACCTCACCCTGAAGACCGCACCCTCACGAGACGAGCCGACGCCCGTGTCCGCCACGCCCACCCCGTCCGCCACCCTGCGCCCGGTGGTCGCCCGCGTCGCCGGGCTGAACCTCGCGTATTTCGGCATCGAGATCACCGTCGCCCTGGCGATCGGCTCGCTGGCACTGATCGCCGACAGCCTCGACTTCCTCGAGGACGCGGCGATCAACCTGCTGATCTTCGCCGGGATCGGCTGGAGCGTCCGCAACCGGGCCCGGCTCGGGGCCGTCCTCGCCGTCATCCTGCTCCTGCCGGCGCTCGCCACCGGCTATGCCGCCTGGATCAAGTTCGCCACGATGGCGCCGCCGGCACCGATCCCCCTGACGCTCACGGGCCTGGGGGCGCTGGCGGTCAACCTCACCTGCGCGATGATGCTGGCCCGCCACCGCTCCGGGGGCGGCAGCCTGACTCGGGCCGCCTACCTCTCCGCCCGCAACGACGCCTTCGCCAACCTGGCGATCATCGCCGCGGGCCTCGCCACCGCCCTGACCCTGTCGGCCTGGCCGGACCTCATCGCGGCGGCGGGCATCGCCGTCCTGAACGCGGATTCGGCCAGCGACATCCTGAAGGCCGCCCGCGCGGAGTGGCGCGCGGCCAAGGCCGTCTCCGAGACCCCGGTTCCCTGAGAGGCTGCGAGCCCCCCATGCGCCTGTTTCCCATCTCCGACCTGCACCTCGAGCGCCGGCGCCTCGACGTCATCCCGCGCCCGGCCCGGCCCTTCGACGTGCTGGTCTGCCCCGGAGACCTGCACGAGGGCCGGCCCGAACTGGGGCTCGCGGCCCTGACGACCCTGGCGCAGGGACGCCCGATCGTGCTGGTGCCGGGCAACCACGAGCACTACGCCCCCACCGGCGACCGGCGCACGGCCCCGGAACTCCTCGCGGCCCTGGAGGCCGAGGTGCTGCGCCTGAACGGGGAGGGAGCCGGCATCCACCTGCTGCAGCGCGGGGCGGCGGTCGTCCTCGACGGCGTCCGCTTCGTCGGCACGACCCTGTGGAGCGACTGGTCGCTGGCCGGCCTCTGGCTCGACGGGACCGTGGCCGACGCGCCGGAGGATCCGGTCGCCTATGCGGCCGCGCGGATGACCGATCCGGTCACCGGCTCGCGGGAATACCGGGGCTCCATCCGCAACGGCGACGGCACGGCCTGGTCGCCCGCCGATGCGATGGCGGCGCATGGGCGGGAGCGCGTCCTGCTGGCCGCCGCCCTGGCGCAGCCCCATGACGGCCCGACCGTCTGCGTCACCCATCATCCGGCGAGCCCGCGCGCGGCCGAGGCGTTCCGCCACGTGGCCGGCGTGCCCTGGTGGGTCCCGGCCTTCTACGCCACCACCGTCCTCGACGACCTGCCCGAGGCGGACCGGCCCGATCTCTGGGTCTCGGGCCACTTCCATGCGGGGCACGACCTGCGCATCGGCCGAACCCGCTGGGTGGCGAACCCGGTGGAGGGGCGGGACTTCTCCGCCGATCACATTCTCACGATCGACTGAGACCGGACGGGCGCCGGTGGCGTACCTGTCGGGCAAGGAAACGCCGGAGCTCGCCCATGAACGCCTTCATCGCCGTGGTCCTCGTCTGCGCCAACGGGATCCCGATCGAGGCCTGCACGGACGACAAGGCAAGCGAGGTCCGCAAGGTCCGCGTCGCCAACGAGCTCGGCTGCACCAACGGCTGGCAGGAGATCATCGCCCGCACCGACCTGCGGGACGAGGTCGGCAAGACGAGCTACCTCAAGACCGAGTGCCGCCGGGTGAAGCAGGCGGACTGACCCGGTGGCGACCGCTGACCCGGTGGCGACCGGCTACTTGTCGTACTTGATGTAGGCGAAGCGCGGATCGGTGGGCGTGCCCTCCAACGCACCGCCCTCCGTGCCGGGCTGCCAGCCGACCACCTCCTCGATCTTGGCGGCCAGGGCGAAATCCTTCTCGGTGATACCCTTGGCGGCGTGGTTGGTCAGCCGCACCTCGACCCAGGCGTAGGAGGCGGTGATGTCCGGGTGGTGCCAGGCGGCCTCGGCGAGGTGCCCCACCGTGTTGATCACCATCAGCGTGCCCTTCCAGCCCGCCGTCTTGTAGGTGCGCCGGATCCAGCCCTCCTCCAGGCGCCAGGCCGGCAACTCGCGCGCGAGGCGCTCCGTGACGGTGGCGTCGTCGATCACGTCGTCCCGCGTGCCGGCCATGGTCTCACTCTCCCTCGAACAGGCATCGTTGCCGAATGTCTGCGCCCGGCCCCGGCGGCGCGCAAGGGATCGTGCCGGGTTCGGAAGAGATCGTGCCCGGCCCGCAAGGTCTCGCGCCCGAAGTGGAAGGGCTTGTCGCTCCGGAAGCGACCATCCGCCCGGACGACTTGCCAATTCGTCCTGTGGACGCCCTGTGCCCGACCTCCTATGAAGATTGCCAACCAGCGCCGGCCTTCACGGGACAACCCGAGCGTTCGACTTCGAATCCAGGGAGAGTCCCTCATGCTGTCACGGCGCGGATTGCTCGCGACGGCGGCACTGTTGCCCCTGCCCTGGAGCCTCGTCCGGCCCGCGCGGGCGGCCGGGCCGTCCTTCCGGGTCGGCAGCCTGCCGTTCGGCACGGTTTCGTGGGAGGCGGCGGTGATCAAGGCCCGGGGCCTCGACAGCGCCAACGGCTTCACCCTCGACGTGGTCAAGCTCGCCGGCAACGACGCGGCGCGGATCGCCTTCCTGGGGGGCCAGGTCGACACCATCGTGGGCGACCTGCTCTGGGCCGCACGGCTCGGCAACGAGGGCCGCGCGATCCGCTTCTTCCCCTACTCGACCACCGAGGGTTCGCTGATGGTGCCGGGCGACAGCCCGATCCGGACGCTGGCCGACCTCAAGGGCAAGCGCCTCGGCGTGGCCGGCGGCCCCCTCGACAAGAACTGGCTCCTGCTCAAGGCCCAGGCCCGGGACACCGTGGGCCTCGACCTCGAGACCCAGGCCACCATCGCGTTCGGTGCGCCCCCCCTCCTGGCGCTCAAGCTGGAGCAGGGCGAGCTCGATGCCGGGCTGCTGTACTGGACCTACTGTGCCCGCCTGGAGCCCAAGGGCTTCCGCCGCCTGATCGGTTCGGACGACATCATGCGCGCCTTCGGCGCCACCGGCTCGATGGCCCTGATCGGCTACCTCCTCGACGACGCCACCGTGAAGGACAAGGGCGAGGCGGTGACCGGGTTCGCCCGCGCCTCAAAGGCCGCCAAGGACATCCTCGCCACCGATCCCGCCGCCTGGGACGTGGTGCGCCCCCTGATGTCGGCCGACGACGAGGCCACCTTCCAGGCCCTGAAGCGCGACTTCCTCGCGGGCATCCCGCGCCGGCCCCTCGCCACGGAACGCCGCGACGGCGAGACGCTGTTCACCGTGATGGCCCGACTCGGCGGCGAGCGCCTGGTCGGCGCCGGCTCGACGCTCCCCGCGGGCCTGTACTTCGACGGCACCGGCAATGGCTGAGGCCGCCCCGCGCCCGCCCGCCGCACCGCCGACACCCTGACCCGATGGGCTTTGCCACCCGTCTCGCCTCCGTGCTGGTCCTCCTCGCGGGGTGGCAGGTCGCGGCTTCGGCCGCGGGCTCGCGGCTGCTGCCGGCACCCCTGGCGATCCTGGACTTCATCGCGCGCGAGTCCGCCACCGGCGACCTGTGGTGGAACGTCGGCATCACCCTGGCGCGGGTCGGCATCTCCTTCTTCCTGGCGATGACCCTGGGCGTGCTCCTCGGGATCGCCCTGGGGCGCTCGCGCCGGCTCAACCTCGTCCTCGACACGCCCCTCCTCATCCTCCTCAACACGCCCGCCCTGGTGATCACGGTGCTGGCCTACATCTGGGTCGGGTTGAACGAGGCGGCCGCGATCGTCGCCGTGGTCCTGAACAAGCTGCCGAACGTCGCCGTGATCCTGCGCGAGGGGGCGCGCGGCCTCGATCCGCAGCTGGAGGAGATGGCGCGCAGCTACCGCTTCGACCGGCGGACCTGGATCGCGCACGTGCTGGTGCCGCAGCTCCAGCCCTTCGCGGTGGCGGCGGCCCGCTCGGGCCTGTCGCTCGCCTGGAAGATCGTGCTGGTGATCGAGCTGCTGGGCCGGCCCAACGGCGTCGGCTTCGCGATCAACTACTACTTCGTCCAGAGCCTGAACGTGGCGGCGATCCTCGGCTACAGCATCGTGTTCATGAGCGTGATGATCGCCATCGACATCCTCATTCTCCAGCGGCTCGAAGCCTATGTCCGACGCTGGCGCTGAGGGGATGGCCATGCCCGTTTCCGACACCGCGGATGCCGCCCTCCGGGTCGAGATCCTCCGCAAGGTCTATGGCGGCGGCGGCCCGGAGCCCGTGGAGGCGGTGCGCGACCTCGCCTTCACGGTGACGGCAGGCGCCATCACCTGCCTGATCGGCCCCTCGGGGGCGGGCAAGACCACGACCCTGCGCATCCTCCTCGGCCTCGATCCCGATTATGAGGGCCGTGTCACGCCGCCGCCGGACGAAGCCGGCATCGCCATGGCGTTCCAGGAGCCGCGGCTGCTGCCCTGGCGCACCGTCGAGCAGAATGTCCGCCTCGCCCTGCCGCGTCCGGCGCGCGCGCAGAACCTCGACGCCCTGTTCGAGTCCCTCGGACTGACCCCCTGGCGCGGCCGCTACCCGGGCGCCCTCTCGCTCGGCATGGCCCGGCGGGTCTCGCTCGCCCGGGCGCTCGCGCAGAAGCCGCGCATCCTCATTCTCGACGAGCCCTTCGTCTCCCTCGACGACAACGCCGCGGCGTCCCTGCGGGGTTTGGTGGTCGCGGCGGTGGAGGGCTCCGGCATGGGCGTCCTGATGGTCACCCACAACGTCGCCGAAGCCCTCGAGATCGCCGATCGCCTGCTCTTGGTCTCGGGACGGCCGGCGAGCCTTCTGGGCACGATCGCCCTCGACCGGCCACGGGGCCAGCGCGACCGCGGCTGGGTGGAGGCGAACCGAGCCTCCCTCGCAGGGCGATTCCCCGGCGTCATCGCGAGCTGATTCGCCCTGGATCGGACGGCGCTCGCGCTCTCATCCGGCGATGTCCCCACTTCTCACAGAGCCTGATGCGGCGAGACCGCGCATCCGATGGGCTGGCCCCAGGGCTTCTCGAAGGCTGGATCCAGGCAACGCCCGCAACCGAACCGACGAAGCCCTTAGAAATATAAATCTGAAAATGAATTTTATTTCTCTCTGATGCGTGAGTGTATCGCCTCATCTACGATCAACACCCCTTCGCCCGCATGCCGCACCTTGCCAAGCTCAGGCTACATGCACCGAACGCATGATGATGCCGCCAAGGTGTTTAAAACGCTTTGTCTTAGCAATTTCAGATATTGCATCGCACAATCTCGTGCCGCGAAGCGTGAGTTTGTCCAAATGTCGTGTGAGGGCTCACGAGGACTTGTGCGAAGCCTGGAAACGCGGGGCGCAAGCGTGTTGACGCCGCCGGAATTTTTCTTAGAGTTCATTCAAGCTTCGGTTTCGAGGGGCGCCGCAAAGGGATAGCGGCCCCTGACTACACAGACCCCGCCCCGGCCTTTCACGGTTTGGACATAAGGGTTTGGCGTCCGCTACCGAGGCGAACCTATCCCTGTCGCAAACAGTCAGATCACGGCGTGATCCTGCGGATTTTCCGCATGATGACGGCTGTAAGATCTGTCGGAGGAATCCATGAGAGCGGTACATCTTCTCGCACTCGGCGCCGGCATGGTCGCTTCGACCACGGCGTTCGCCAACGAAGACGTCCTGAAGCGCACGGCCAACCCGGCCGAGCAGGTCCTTCAGACCGTCGACTACGCCAACACGCGCTATTCGAAGCTCGACCAGATCAACGCCAGCAACGTCAAGCAGCTCCAGGTGGCCTGGACCTTCTCGACCGGCGTGCTGCGCGGCCACGAGGGCTCCCCGCTCGTCGTCGGCAACATGATGTACGTCCACACTCCCTTCCCGAACATCGTCTACGCCCTCGACCTCGACAAGGACGGCGTGATCGTCTGGAAGTACGAGCCCAAGCAGGACCCGTCGGTCATCCCGGTGATGTGCTGTGACACGGTCAACCGTGGTCTCGCCTACGCCGATGGCGCCATCATCCTGCACCAGGCCGACACCACGGTCGTTTCGCTCGACGCCAAGTCCGGCAAGGTGAACTGGTCCGTCGTCAACGGCGACCCCAAGAAGGGTGAGACCAACACCGCCACCGTTCTCCCGGTGAAGGACAAGATCATCGTCGGCATCTCCGGCGGCGAGTTCGGCGTGAACTGCCACGTCACCGCCTACGACGCCAAGACGGGCAAGAAGGTGTGGCGCGGCCACTCCCAGGGCCCCGACGCCGACATGATCATGGATCCCGAGAAGACCACGTCGCTCGGCAAGCCGGTCGGCAAGGACTCCTCGCTGAAGACCTGGGAAGGCGATCAGTGGAAGACCGGCGGCGGCTGCACCTGGGGCTGGTTCTCCTACGATCCCAAGCTCGACCTGATGTACTACGGCTCGGGCAACCCCTCGACCTGGAACCCCAAGCAGCGTCCGGGCGACAACAAGTGGTCCATGACCATCTGGGCGCGTAACCCCGACACGGGCGCCGCCAAGTGGGTCTACCAGATGACCCCGCACGACGAGTGGGACTACGACGGCATCAACGAGATGATCCTCACGGATCAGAAGGTTGACGGCAAGGAGCGTCCGCTCCTGACCCACTTCGACCGTAACGGATTCGGCTACACCCTCGATCGCGCCACCGGCGAGCTCCTGGTCGCCGAGAAGTTCGATCCGGTCGTGAACTGGGCCTCGAAGGTCGACATGGACAAGGGCTCCAAGACCTACGGTCGCCCGCTCGTCCAGGCCAAGTACTCCACCGAGCAGAACGGTGAGGATACCAACTCCAAGGGTATCTGCCCCGCCGCTCTCGGCACTAAGGACCAGCAGCCTGCGGCCTACTCGCCGAAGACCAACCTGTTCTACGTGCCCACCAACCACGTCTGCATGGACTACGAGCCGTTCCGGGTCTCCTACACCCCGGGTCAGCCCTACGTCGGCGCGACGCTGGCCATGTACCCGGCCCCCAACAGCCACGGCGGCATGGGTAACTTCATCGCCTGGGACGGTGTGAACGGTAAGATCAAGTGGTCGAACCAGGAGCAGTTCTCGGTGTGGTCGGGCGCTCTCGCCACCGCCGGTGACGTGGTGTTCTACGGCACCCTGGAAGGCTACCTGAAGGCTGTCGACTCCAAGACGGGTAAGGAACTCTACAAGTTCAAGACCCCGTCGGGCATCATCGGCAACGTGATGACCTACAGCCACAAGGGCAAGCAGTTCGTCGGCATCCTGTCGGGTGTCGGTGGCTGGGCTGGCATCGGCCTCGCGGCCGGCCTGACCGACCCGAACGCCGGTCTCGGCGCGGTGGGTGGCTACGCTGCTCTGTCGAACTACACCAACCTTGGTGGTCAGCTGACCGTCTTCTCGCTGCCGAACTAATCGGTCGCACGTTACGGTAAGGCCAGGGGTGCCGGCGCGGGTTTCCGCGCCGGCACCTTTGTGATTAGAGTTGGAAGAACAAGATGTGAAACACGCGGCTCGTCAGCCGACGTGGAGTTCCTGGGAGAAACGTCGTTGCATATCATTAGCAAAGCCGCCATCCGTCCTCTCGTGGCGGCCATCGCCCTTGCGTCCGTCTCGACCCTCGCCGTCCAGGCCCAGGATGCGAAGAAGGCTGATCCGGCCCTGGCCAATCAGCTGGATCCGAATGCGCCCGAGAAGGACTCCAAGCTGATCGACAAGTTCGCAGCCGTGAAGGTTGAGGACGGAAAGTATCAGGACGCCGAAGGTCACCCGACCTTCCACATCACCAACGATGGCAAGAAGTTCGACTGGTACGCCTACTCCGGTTACCGTCGCTATCACGCCGAGTGCCATGTCTGTCACGGCCCCGACGCCATGGGTTCGACCTACGCCCCCGCGCTGAAGGACTCGCTGAAGACGATCGGCTACGAGGAGTTCATCGGCATCCTCGCCGGCGGAAAGCGCGACACGCAGGCGGGCCAGGAAAAGGTCATGCCGGCCTTCGGCGATAACAAGAACGTCATGTGCTACGCCGACGACCTGTACGTCTACCTCAAGGCCCGGGCCTCCGGCGCCATGCCGCGCGTCCGTCCGAGCGACAAGGAAGACAAGCCCGAGGCCGCCAAGGCGGCCGAGAAGGAGTGCCTGGGCGGCTGATGGCGCGCTCACGCACCCGGACACGTCTGGCCCTCGCGCTCCTGCTGATCTCGGCAGGGGCGCGAGAGGCCGCGGCGCAGTCGCTGCCCGACCTCGTGACCACGGACACCCTGCGGGTCTGCGGAGATCCCGGCAACATGCCGTTCTCCGAGCGCAAGGAAGACGGGTTCGAGAACAAGATCGCGGCGATCATCGCCGACGAGCTTAAGGTCAAGATCCGGTACTACTGGCTGACGCAGGGTCCGGGCTTCGTCCGCAACACCCTCGGAACGGGCCTCTGCGACATCATCATCGGCTCGGCTGCCGGTGGGGAACTCGTCCAGCACTCGAACCCCTATTACCGCTCCGCCTATACGCTGGTCACCCGCACGGGTGAGTTCGACGGGGTGACCCGCCTCGACGACCCCAAGCTGAAGGGCAAGGCCATCGGCGTCATCGGCGGTACGCCCCCGGTCAACCGCATGGGCGAGGTCGGTCTCGTCAGCGCGATGAAGGCCTACGCACCCTACCAGCTCGATCCGGCGCGCAAGCACCAGACCGTCTCGGCCGAAGTCATCGCCGACCTCGCCGAGAAGCGCATCGATGCCGCCATCCTCTGGGGACCGGCCGCCGGCTGGCTCGCCAAGCAGAGCGGCGTGCCGATGACGGTGGTGCCGCTGCTGCAGGAGCCCGACCGGCCGCCGCTCACCTTCCGGATCGCCCTCGGGGTCCGCCTGGAAGAGAACGACTGGAAGCGCACCCTCAACACGATCCTGCGCAAGCGCCGCGCGGACATCGAGAAGGTGCTGCGCGACTTCGACGTGCCGTTGCTGGAGGAAGAGGGCAACAAGCTCCTCGACGCACCCAGCCCCTGATCTTGCCCGCGACGCTTGCGGGCAAGATCAGGGCTGAGGAAACCACGATGGCGGCGGCGGATCGGATCCACCGCCGCCATCGTCGTTCCATGCGTGCTCATGCTCGGCGGCATCCACCAGCACCGAAAGCCCGTGCGCGTCACCGATGACGCGATGGCGGCACGCGAGGCACCCCGTCGACATCCGCACGCGAGGGGAGATCCGGCCCTGATCAGACCCGCTCGATGCCGCTGGCGTCGAGCTTGGCCAGCGCTTCGGTGACCGTCTCCGGCCCGATGCGCAGGGCGGGGGCGATCTCGGCCAGGGGCACCAGCACGAAGGCACGCTCGCGCACGAAGCGGTGCGGCAGCACGAGACGCGCATCCGAGATCGCCGCGCCCTCGTAGGAGAGCACGTCAATGTCGATCACCCGCGGGCCCCAGCGGCGCTCGCGCACGCGGCCCATGGCCGCCTCGATGGCGAGGCCCGCCTCCAGGAGTTCGTGCGGGGTCAGGCTGGTCTCGATCCCGATCGCGGCGTTGAGGAACCAGTCCTGATCGGTGTCGCCCCAGGGCGGGGTGCGGTAGTCCGACGAGCGCGCGGTGACGCGGATGCCCGGCGTGGCGGCCAGCCGCGCCACCGCATCGGCCAGGGTCGCCGCCTTGTCGCCGATATTGCTGCCAAGGCCGAGATAAGCGGCGTGCCAGGCCGATGCGCCGCTCATCGGGCGGCCTCGCGGCGGCGCACGATCTCGATGGCGACGCCGTCGATCACCGCCGGGACCGGCGCGCTCGGCTTGTCCACGCGCACCCGGATCTCGGTGATGGGCGGGTGCCGGTGGAGGATCTCGCCGGCGATGGCCTCGGCCAGGGCCTCGATCAGAGCGAAGCGCCGCTGCGTGGCGATCCGGGTCACGATCTCGGTCAGGTCGGCGTAGCTCACGGTGTGCGCGACGTCGTCGGAGCGCCCGGCCGCCCCGAGGTCGAGGCGCACATCGAGGGAGACATAGAAGCGCTGACCGAGGCGGGCCTCCTCCGGCAGGAGCCCGTGGAAGGCGAAGACCGCGATCCGGTCGACCAGGATACGGTCGCTCATGCGGATCGTCCCATCACGGCGTCGATCACCCGCAGGGCATCGACATGCGGCCGGACATCATGGACGCGCACGATCTGCGCCCCGAGGGTGGCGGCGAGAACGTGGCTGCCGATCGAGCCGAAGAGCCGGTCCACCGGTTTGGTCTCGGCGTCGTGCAGGCGCCCGAGCAGGGATTTGCGGGAGACGCCGACGAGGACCGGAAAGCCGAGGGCCACGATCTCGGGCAGGCGCCGCAGGGCCTCGAGGTGCTGCGCCCAGCTCTTGCCGAAGCCGATGCCGGGATCGAGCACGATGTCGCCGTCGCGCAGGCCGGCGGTCCGCGCGATGGCCAGCGAGCGCTCGAAGAAGCGCAGCATGTCGGCAACGATGTCGATGGCGGGATCGACGGTCTCGCGGTTGTGCATGATCATCACGGGCGCGCCGTGGTCGGCGGCCACCCGGGCGATATCTGGTTCCCGCTGCAGGCCCCAGACGTCGTTGACGATGCGGGCGCCGGCCGCCAGCGCCACCCGGGCGGTGGAGGCCTTGTAGGTGTCCACCGAGATCGGGACGGGCAGGCGGGGCGCGAGGTCGCGGATCACCGGCAGGATCCGGGCCTGCTCCTCCTCGGCCGAGACCGGCACGTGGCCGGGGCGGGTGGATTCACCGCCGATATCCACCAGGGCCGCGCCTTCCGCCACCAGGGCCTCGGCCTGCATGCGGGCGGCGGCGACATCGGCGAAGCGGCCGCCATCGGAGAAGGAATCGGGTGTGACGTTGAGAATGCCCATCACGAGCACGCGCCGACCGAGATCGGGCAGGAGCGTCGTCAGCGGAGCCGGCAGGTCTGGGGGCACGGGATGCTCGGGTTCGAAGGCGGGCGCGTCCGGGGCGCGTCCGCGGCCGGGATGCCGCTGTCTTTGAACGCATTGCCGGATCGGAGCAACGCCCATGCCGGGGCCGGCGACGAACGGAGACCGGTCCTGCGCCGCCGCCTCGGGGCGGCGACGCTGCGACCTCCGGGAAGCCCGCTCAGGTCCCGCCGCGGTAGCAGCGGATCTCGGCCTCGGCCTGAGCCCGGCGGAGTTCGGCCACCTGGTCGTCGAAGACCTTGGTCGACTTGAACGCGGTGGTGCGCTGGCCGATGCCCTGGCGCAGCGAGAGCACGGTGCTGGCCTGGACGTACTTGTCGTAGGGCAGGAGCGAGGCGAGCGCGTCCAGGGAGCAGGAGCAGCGCGACAGGGATTCGCGCGACTGGCCGTTCGCCGCCATGCAGCCGAAGATGTAATCGGCCCGGGCCTCGGTGGGATAGTCGTTCTCGGGCTCGGCCGCGGCCGCCGCACCCGCCAGGAGAGCCGTGGCGCAGGCGCCGACGGCGAGGCGCGGAAGACGCTTAACCAGCGTTCGGATCATAGGTCAGGTTCTCCTGCAGGAGTTCGCCACCGTCGGTGTTCTTGGACTGGGCCTCGATCGAGACGAGTTCGCCGGGTACCGCCGCGGACGTGACGAAGGTGTATTTCAGGTTCTCGAAGCCGCGCATGCGCTCCTTCATCTTGTCGTCGACGAAGGGTTGGGTCTCGATGCGCCAGGCGTCGACCTTCCGGCCCTTGTAGTCGATCTGCGTCGCCGTCACGGTGGCGTTGTCGCGCAGGCCCTTGCGGATGGCGTTCTTGATGTAGCGCGGGTTCGCCATCAGGACGCGGGCGAGGTCCATGAGGTGATGCTCGAGAAAGAGCGTCATCACCGGGTTGCCGGGCATGTCCTCGAACGGGCCGGCCGGGAAGCGGTTGGCGCCGGAGAACATCTCCACCCGGATGTTGCGGTTGTCCGCGGCGTTGCCGGGCTCGACCCCGAGCTTGATCGTGTCGTTCAGGGGCGGCCCGAACGGACCCTTCGAGATGCCGCTGCGGCGCAGGTAATCGTAGGTCAGTTTCGACCCGGGCGGGACGTTCTTCATCTGCGGCTGCTCGAAGAGCAGGTCCGCGGCATTGGGCGCGGTCGCGGTGTTGGCCTTGGTGACGGCGGGCGTCTCGGGCGCCGGGGGCGCGGT
>NZ_PDHT01000128.1:0-1151 GCF_002917135.1 Methylobacterium sp. V23 | reverse complement strand
GAGCCCGAGCGGCGCGACTCCGCCGCAGCGGTGGCGGTCGCCACCCTGCACGCGGCCCGGCGCGACCCCGAGAGCGTCGTGCTGATCATGGCCGCCGACCACGTCATCGGTGACACCCCCGCCTTCGTGGCCGCTGCCAAGGCCGCCGCGGCCGGCGCCCGGGCCGGGGCCATCATGACCCTCGGGATCACCCCGACTTCGCCCGCCACCGGCTACGGCTACATCCGCGTCGGCGCGGCCCTTTCGGGCGGCGCGGGCAACCATGCGGTCGAGCGCTTCGTGGAGAAGCCCGATCACGACGGCGCCCTGCGGCTGATCGACGAGGGCGCCCTCTGGAACTCGGGCTACTTCCTGTTCCGCGCCGACGTGATGCTGGCCGAGCTCGAGGCCCATGCCCCGGAGATCCTGGCGGCCACGCGGGCGGCGCTCGATGCGGCCGTGACCGACCTCGACTTCGTGCGCCTCGACGCGGACGCCTTCGGGCGGGCCCCCAAGACCTCGATCGACTACGCCGTGATGGAGCGGACCCGGCATGCCGGCGTCCGTCCGGTGTCTTTCGCGTGGTCGGATGTCGGCACCTGGGACGCGGTCTGGGACGTGCTGGCGCACGATGCCGACGGCAACGCCGTCCGGGGCCGGGTCGAGACCATCGACACCCATGGCAGCCTGATCCACAGCGAGGGCGAGCACCTGACCACGGTGGTGGGCCTGGACGACGTCGTCGTGGTCACGACGCCCGACGCCGTCCTGGTGACCTCGAAGGCCCGCTCGGGCCAGGTGAAGGACCTTGTCACCCGCCTGCGCGAGAAGGCCCACCCGGAGGCGGACGCGCATCGGCGCATGTACCGGCCCTGGGGCTGGTACCAGCGGATCGACATCGGCGAGCGCTTCCAGGTCAAGCGGATCATGGTGACGCCGGGCGGACGGCTGTCGCTGCAGAAGCACTTCCACCGGGCCGAGCACTGGGTGGTGGTCAAGGGCACGGCGGAGGTCACGCTCAACGAGTCGGTGGTGCTGGTGCACGAGAACGAAGCGATCTACCTGCCGATCGGCTCGATGCACCGCCTGACCAACCCGGGCAAGATCCCTCTGGAGCTCATCGAGGTGCAGGTCGGCTCCTACACCGGCGAGGACGACATCATCCGCGTCGA
>NZ_PDHT01000127.1:0-1166 GCF_002917135.1 Methylobacterium sp. V23 | reverse complement strand
ATACTAAGCCTCGCTGAGCAGGACTCATGCGGGGTAGCGTCGGCATCTTGGTCGTGATTCATTCCTGGGTTTGGAGCCTGAGGAGGATGCGATGGCTGCTCCGGTGCCGCTGCGATCGGACTTCGATGCCGAGGCCTTGCGCGGTCTGGCCAAGGGTTCGCGTGATCCGGCGCAGACCCGCCGCCTGTTGGCGCTGTCGGTGATCGCCGCGGGTGGTCTGCGCTCGGAGGCGGCCCAGATCGGCGGGGTCGGGCTGCAAACGGTGCGCGACTGGGTCGTGGCCTTCAACGCCGATGGACCGGACGGGTTGATCGACGGCAAGGCCCCCGGGGCCCGTCCGCGCTTGAACGCCGACCAGCGCGATGTCCTCAAGGCGCTGGTCGAACAGGGACCGACGCCGGCCGTACACGGTGTCGTGCGGTGGCGGTTGTGCGATTTGGCCCAAATCCTGTCCGAGGATCACGGCGTGTCGGTCTCCGAGCAGACCTTGAGCCGAGTCTTGCGGGCCATGGGCTACCGCAAGCTCTCAGCCCGCCCGCGCCATCACGCCCAGGATCCGGGCGCCGCGGCTGTTTTTAAAAAGACTTCCCCGACCGTCTGGCGGACATCGCGCAGGCTGTCGGCGGCAAGCCGGTAGAAGTCTGGTTCTGTGACGAGGCCCGTGTCGGCCAGAAGAACACTCTGACCCGACGCTGGGCCAAGCGCGGAACGCGATCCTCGACCCCCAAGGATCAGCGCACGGCCTCGGCCTACATCTTCGGGGCGATCTGCCCGGCCCGGGGCGTCGGGGCAGGCTTGGTCATGCCCCGCTGCACCACGTCAGCGATGGCCCATCATCTCGAAGAGATTTCGGCGACCGTGGCTCCTGGCGCCCACGCCGTCCTCCTGCTCGATCAAGCCGGCTGGCACACCACCAGGAAGCTGCCGGTTCCCGACAACATCACCCTCTTGCCCCTGCCGGCGCGCTCACCCGAACTCAACCCGGTCGAGAACCTCTGGCAGTTCATGCGGGACAACTGGCTCGGAAACCGGATCTTCCAATCCTACGACGACATCCTCGATCACTGCTGCGACGCCTGGAACAAGATCATCGCCCAACCCTGGCGCCTCATGTCCATCGGACTGCGCCGATGGGCCCATGCGTTCTGATCAGTGAGGCTTGGTAT
>NZ_PDHT01000126.1:0-1173 GCF_002917135.1 Methylobacterium sp. V23 | reverse complement strand
TGGATCACGGCCGGGCGCAGCAGCCGCTCAGAGCCGTTATTGGTCGGCTCGACCGAACCGGGATGGGCGAGGAACACCAAGAGCTGATCGCGAGCCCGTCTGATCTTGGCCTGGAGGGCTCGGGTCAGGTCGCAGCCGCTCGGTGTGGCGAGGATGGCGCCGAGCTGTCGATCCAGGCTCCGGCGCTTGGCGGCCAGCGTCGAGGTGGCCAAGTCGGTAATGCGCTCGGCCAGGGTGAACACGGAGTGCAGCCAGAGCTGCAGCCGCCAGGGCACGGGATCGTCGCTCACCTCGACGACATAGGCGACGTCCCGGGCGAGATGGGCGAGGCAAGTCTGATGCGCAGCCGCGTGGCCCTGCTGTGCGGTGTAGCGATCCGAGATCCATACCGCGGGCCGGTGGCCGTCCATCATCTTCCGCACCACGATGGCGCCCCGCGTCGGCGAGGCCGAGTGCACCACCGCGTCGGCCGCGTGGAACACCCAGTGGTAGGCGTTGCTGCCCTCGATCCGGACGCCCGTCTCGTCAGAGGCGACCACCGGGGCCCGGCGCAGGGCGGACACGGCGGCCTCGCGACCGGAGCGGAAGCGCCTTTGCGCGCGCTGAAGCAGGTTCATCAGCCCGCCCTGGCTGAGGGTGAGACCGAACAGGTTCGACAAGGCCGCCTGCAACCGCTCGTAGGACAGCGCCTGAAAGGTCTTCAGATACGTCGCCACCGCATGCAGCCGCGGGCCGAACGGCGTGCCACGCGCCGCCTCCGGCACCGGAGCGACCACCCGCGTCCCGCAGGTCGGGCACTGCACAACCAGTCGCCGATGGTGAGTGATGATCGGCGCCACCTCCGGCAACTCGATCCGCTCGGAGACACTCACGATCTCGGCAGGGAGGGCCCCGTGCAGGGCGCCACTGCAGCACAAGCAGCGGTCGGGACGATGCTCGACGACCGCGTCGGGATCGTCGCTGATCGCCCGGCTATGGCCTTCATGCCCGGGCTTGGCCCCGCCGGGCTTGGATTGCTCCCGCCGCTCCTTGCGGTCAGTCGCTGGCGGCTTCGAGGAGGTGCGCGAGGTTTTGTCCGGACGCTGCAGCCGCAGCACCAGTTCGATCAACTCCTCACGGCTCAGCCGCTCAAGATCGATACGACCCATCCCACGAGGGAATCAGCGAAACCCA
>NZ_PDHT01000125.1:0-1177 GCF_002917135.1 Methylobacterium sp. V23 | reverse complement strand
CGGTGCGGGCCACGGTGGCCACGGACCAGTCGCAGGGCTACCACACCTACGGCGTCGACTGGCAGCCGGACTTCATCACCTTCTACCTCGACGGTCAGGTCACCGGGCGCATGGTCACGCCTGAGTCCGACAAAGCCCCGATGTACCTGATCGCCAACATGTCGGTTGGCTCCAGCTTCGGCAGCGGCGTGAACGCCAGCACGCCTTTTCCGGCTCCGTTCAAGATCGATTACATCCGCGTCTACCAGGATGCCTCGGACCTGGCTCCTGTCACCAAGACCGGAACCTCGGCCAACGACACCCTGTCGGGCGGCGATGGTGCGGACACTGTCGCGGGTGGCGACGGTAACGACACGATCCTGGGCGCGGGCGGGCACGACAGCCTGAGCGGCGGGGCCGGCAACGACCGTCTGCTGGGCGGGCAGGGCAACGACACGCTGGATGGTGGAGCGGGTGCAGACAAGCTCGAGGGCGGGCGCGGCGACGACACCTACGTCATCAACGACACCGGTAACACCATCGTGGAGTTTGCCAACGCGGGCGCCGACACGGTGCGCACCAGCTTGGCCACCTACGCGCTGGGCGGCAACCAGGAGAACCTCGTCTACACCGGCGCGGGCGCCTTTGCGGGCACGGGCAACATGTTGAACAACACGGTTGCGGGCGGGGCGGGCAACGACGTGCTGACGGGTGGAGCAGGCAACGACACGCTTAACGGCGGCGCCGGTCACGACAAGCTCAGCGGCGGGTTGGGCAACGACGTGCTCTGGGGCGGGTCGGGCAGCGACACGCTGATGGGTGCGGACGGTGCCGACACCTTCGTCTTCAAGAGCGGCGACAGCGGCAGTGCCTTCATCGGCGACTTCCAGGCTGGCGTCGATAAACTCGACGTGGGCGGATTGGGTCTGACCAGCTTCTCGGACGTTCAGGCGCACGCCAGCACGAGCAAGGAAGGCAACCTGATCATCACGGCTGGAGCGGAGAAGCTGATCCTGCAGAACATCAAGCTGGCTCAACTCAGTGCGGGTGACTTCAAGTTCGACGCCGACACCTCATCACCACCTTCTGACAACCCGTCGACACCTCCTGGGGACACATCCCCCACCCCTGCACCCGATCCATCTGTTCCTCCAGATTCTGGTTCGCTGCCCGAGACAGGCAAGCTCGTGACGGGCAC
>NZ_PDHT01000124.1:0-1192 GCF_002917135.1 Methylobacterium sp. V23 | reverse complement strand
CCAGCAGCGGCAGGCCGAGCACCACCAGCACGCCCAGCACCGCGGTGAAGGCGATAGAGGCGGCAACATCCTCGCCGTCGGCGCCGATCACCGGGGCGGTGGCGGCGATCGCCGAGTTGCCGCAGATCGAGTTGCCGCAGGCGACGAGGATCGCCATGCGCGGATGCAGCCCGAGCGCCCGGCCGATGCCGTAGCTCGACAGGATCGCGAGCACGACGACGCCCGCAATACCGAAGAGCAGGCCCGGACCGGCGGCGAGGATCGTCGCGAGGCTGAGCGAGGCTCCAAGCAGTACGACCGCAATCTCCAGCACGGTCTTGGCCCCGAAGGCGATGCCCGGAAAGAACCTCTGCGACGGGGTCCAAGCGGTGCGGATCGCACTGCCGAGCAGGATCGCCAGCACCAGGGCTTCGAGCCAGGCGCGACCGAAGATATGCTCTTCCAGCTCCTGCAGCAGCATTGCCGCAGCGGTGACCGCCAGACAAAGCGTCAGGCCAGGTAGATAGCCGTTGATCCGAGTTATCAAGTTGGGGCGGCGGGTCATGGGAGCCTCTCAATTCAAGCTCCTACCATCTCACCGCTAGACCGTTCGATCTAACATATTCCTTCGTTCATTCTGATCTGTTATATAGATTTGTGTGGCATTGGATCTGCCACGCAGCCCTCCGTCGGCCGCAGAAAGAGGACGTTGAGCTGGAGACGGAGCGGCCGAGATCTGGATCCGCCTAAGGTGCCTGTATGACCCTGGATCAACTCCGGATCTTTGTGGCGGTCGCCGAACGCGAGCACGTCACGCGTGCTGCCGAGGCGCTCAATCTGGCGCAGTCCGCCGTAAGCTCGGCGGTCAACATCATCGAGGGCCGGCACGCGATTAAGCTGTTCCACCGGGTCGGGCGCGGCATTGAGCTCACGGAAGCCGGCCGCATCTTCCTCGGAGAAGCTCGCGCCGTGCTCGCGCGAGCAGCAAGCGCGGAGCTGGTGCTGGCCGAACTCAGCGGCCTACGCCGCGGCACGCTGAGCCTTCAGGCCAGCCAGACTATCGCCAGCGATTGGCTGCCCCGTTACCTCGTCGCCTTTCGCCGAGCCTATCCTGAGATCACCCTCACTCTGACCGTCGGCAACACCGCGCAGGCTGCGGCTGCTGTACGTGAGGGGGCGGCAGAGCTGGGCTTCGTCGAGGGCACGCTCGACG
>NZ_PDHT01000123.1:0-1195 GCF_002917135.1 Methylobacterium sp. V23 | reverse complement strand
CACGACGCTCTTCCCATCAAGCGTACACGGTGGATGCCCTGGCAGTCAGAGGCGATGAAGGGCGTGCTAATCTGCGATAAGCGCCGGTAAGGTGATATGAACCGTTATAACCGGCGATACCCGAATGGGGAAACCCAGTGTGATTCGTCACACTATCATTAACTGAATCCATAGGTTAATGAGGCGAACCGGGGGAACTGAAACATCTAAGTACCCCGAGGAAAAGAAATCAACCGAGATTCCCCCAGTAGCGGCGAGCGAACGGGGAGGAGCCCAGAGCCTGAATCAGCATGTGTGTTAGTGGAAGCGTCTGGAAAGGCGCGCGATACAGGGTGACAGCCCCGTACACAAAAGCGCATGTGCTGTGAGCTCGATGAGTAGGGCGGGACACGTGGTATCCTGTCTGAATATGGGGGGACCATCCTCCAAGGCTAAATACTCCTGACTGACCGATAGTGAACCAGTACCGTGAGGGAAAGGCGAAAAGAACCCCGGCGAGGGGAGTGAAAAAGAACCTGAAACCGTGTACGTACAAGCAGTGGGAGCACCCTTCGGGGTGTGACTGCGTACCTTTTGTATAATGGGTCAGCGACTTATATTCTGTAGCAAGGTTAACCGTATAGGGGAGCCGGAGGGAAACCGAGTCTTAATTGGGCGTTAAGTTGCAGGGTATAGACCCGAAACCCGGTGATCTAGCCATGGGCAGGTTGAAGGTTGGGTAACACTAACTGGAGGACCGAACCGACTAATTTTGAAAAATTAGCGGATGACCTGTGGCTGGGGGTGAAAGGCCAATCAAACCGGGAGATAGCTGGTTCTCCCCGAAAGCTATTTAGGTAGCGCCTCGTGAATTCATCTCCGGGGGTAGAGCACTGTTTCGGCTAGGGGGCCATCCCGGCTTACCAACCCGATGCAAACTGCGAATACCGGAGAATGTTATCACGGGAGACACACGGCGGGTGCTAACGTCCGTCGTGAAGAGGGAAACAACCCAGACCGCCAGCTAAGGTCCCAAAGTCATGGTTAAGTGGGAAACGATGTGGGAAGGCCCAGACAGCCAGGATGTTGGCTTAGAAGCAGCCATCATTTAAAGAAAGCGTAATAGCTCACTGGTCGAGTCGGCCTGCGCGGAAGATGTAACGGGGCTAAACCATGCACCGAAGCTGCGGCAGCGAACGGATCGGAAGAGCGTCGT
>NZ_PDHT01000122.1:0-1226 GCF_002917135.1 Methylobacterium sp. V23 | reverse complement strand
CGAGGCGCAGGTTCTGCAGGTAGGTGCAGGCGATACACGACATCAGCGCGTGTCGATGGAGCCCGGTCCAGGAGCGTCCCTCGAAATGGTCGAGGCCGAGTTCTTCCTTGAGCTGCTGGTGGGCCTGCTCGCAGACCCAGCGTGCCTTGATCGTGCCTGCCAGGCCGCGCCGTGCCGTCTCAGCCGGCAGGTTGGATAGGTAGTATTTGCGCTCACCCGACGAGCGCCACTCGCCCACGAGCCAGACCTCCTCGCCCGGCAGATGCCGGTTGTTGCCCCAGACCGGACCGTCGCCGGCCCGCACCCGGATGGCGGCGAGCCGGGCCGAGAGCTTGCCCTTCGTGCCCTGGCGCCACGTCACGCGTCGCCAGGTCAGGTCGGCCAGCACCGCCTCGGCCTCACGCGGCTCCCGGTCCGGCGAGGGCTTGCGGGCGCACCCCGTCGGCGGCACGAGCCGCACGTCAGCGGCGTAGACCTTCTGGTTCTTCACGATGCCCACCGCCCAGCGCAGGCCCCTTGCATCCAGGCCGTGACGGAAGGCGGCGCTGACGCCGTAGCCCGCATCTGCCAGCACCGTGCCGAAGCGTAGACCGGCGGCCTGCAGGCGATCGAGTTCCGACAGCGCGATCTCGCCCTTGGTCCGCGGCGCGGTCGCGGCCTCGGGCACGCCAACCTGCCTGCATCGCTGCGGATCGCTCGTCCACGCCTCGGGCAGGAACAGGCGCAAGCCCACCGGCACGGGCACCTCGCCCTGCGCCAGGGTAAGGGAGACCAAAGACTGGCAGTTGGCCTGCTTGCCCAGCGCACCGCAGTACTGGCGCGCCACCCCGACCGAGCGCGTGCCCTTCTTCGGCAGGGCGGTGTCGTCAATCACCAGGCAAGCATCGGATCCGCCAATCAGCCGATCCGCCTGACGGGCCAGCTCCGTCCAGAGCGGGCGATCGTCCCAGGCCGAGCTGGCGATGAAGTGCTGCAACTGGTCATGGCCCGACAGCCCGAGCCGCATCGCCATCGGCTGTAGGCTCTTGCGATCCCCCGGCCCCAGCAGACCTCGGAGGTAGAGCGGAGCCCAGGTCCGTCGGGTCTTGCGTCCCATCGCCGCCAGAAACGGTGCCAGCCACGTATCAAGCCCGTCCGTCCCCTCGGGATCCAGATCCATCGCCGCCTCCGAGCCATCGTCAGGCAGACAACGCATCACGATCCTTCAAAGTGCCCAGGTAGTGCTA
>NZ_PDHT01000121.1:0-1228 GCF_002917135.1 Methylobacterium sp. V23 | reverse complement strand
ACGATGCGGCTGCTAAGATCCGCGAGGCGAACGCTGCCAAGCTCGCGGATGGAAGCACCTACAAAGCCTGATCAGCATCGCTCCCAGCCATGGCCGACGTTCTCTTCGTTCACAACAATTTCCCCGGTCAGTTCGGCTTCCTGGCCGAGACCCTGACCGCACAGGGACATCGTTGCGTCGCCATCGCTTCGCCGACCGGGCGGGACCTGCCCGGGGTGCCGGTCGCGCGCTGGCGCGCCAAGCAGGGCTCAACCGCGGGCATCTTTGACCCGGCGACGCGTGCAGAAGCGGATCTCATCCGAGCTTCTGCTGCTGGCGAGAGTGCCCTCTCACTCAAGCAACAGGGCTTCGACCCCGATCTCATCATTGGGCACCCCGGATGGGGGGAGACCCTGTTCATGCGGGAGGTGTTCCCGGGCGCCAAGCAGATCCTGCACGGCGAGTACTACTACCGTTCCTCCGGCGGGGACGTCGGGTTCGACCCTGAGTTCGGCAGGGTCACCCCCAAAGACGCGTTCCGCATCCATGCCAAGAATGCCACCATGGCCCTAGCCTACGCCGAGGCTGACAAGATCATCTGCCCAACGGCATTTCAGGCTAGCCGCTTCCCGGACCTCTTCCGTTCGCGGATCGGCATCATACACGAAGGGATCGACACAACGCGCATCAAGCCGGACGCTGCCGCAACGCTGAGGCTCACGAACGGACGGATACTCGATCGCTCCAAGCCCGTCGTCACCTTCATCAATCGGCGCTTCGAGCCACTGCGTGGCTTTCACATCTTCATGCGCGCCCTACCCAAGGTCCTGGCCGAAGTACCGGATGCCGAGGTGGTGCTGATTGGGGCGGATGAGTCAGGCGGCTACGGACCAGCCGCACCCTCAGGCATGACGTGGAAGAAGGTCATGCTGGCAGAGGTGGGTGAGCGCCTCGACCTGCGGCGCGTGCATTTCATGGGCCGGCTGCCGCATGAGCAGATGCTGGCAGCTCTCTCCATCTCGGCAGCACACGTCTACTACACCTACCCCTTCGTGCTCTCCTGGTCGCTACTGGAGGCCATGGCCTCGGAGTGCCTGATCATCGGCTCGGACACGGGGCCCGTCAGGGATGCCGTCGAGAACGGGCAGAATGGGATGCTATTAGACTTCTTCGACGTGGAAGCGCTCTCAGCCGCCCTGATCCATGCCTGCCGCGACCCTGAGGGTTTGCTGCCCCTGCGACGTGCCGC
>NZ_PDHT01000120.1:0-1266 GCF_002917135.1 Methylobacterium sp. V23 | reverse complement strand
AGACGGTGCGGGCCACGGTGGCCACGGACCAGTCGCAGGGCTACCACACCTACGGCGTTGACTGGCAGCCGGACTTCATCACCTTCTACCTTGACGGTGTTGCGACCGGCTCGATGGTCACGCCTGAGGGAGCCAAAGCCCCGATGTACATCCTCGCCGATATGTCGGTTGGCTCCAGCTTCGGCAGCCCCGTCAGCGCCAGCAACACCTGGCCGGCCGAGTTCAAGATCGATTACATCCGCGTCTACCAGGATGCCTCGGCTTTCAGCTCTGTCACCAAGACTGGGACCTCGGCCAACGACACCTTGTCGGGCGGCGATGGCGCGGACATCCTCGCGGGCGGCGACGGTAACGACACGCTCACGGGCGCAGGAGGCAACGACAGCCTGAGCGGCGGGGCCGGCAACGACCGTCTGCTGGGAGGCTTGGGCAACGACACGCTGGATGGTGGAGCGGGTGCGGACACGCTCGAGGGCGGGCACGGCGATGACACCTACGTCATCGACGACACCGGCAACACCATCGTGGAGTTCGCCAACGCGGGCACCGACACGGTGCGCACCAGCTTGGCCAGCTACGCACTCGGCGGCAACCTGGAGAACCTGGTCTACACCGGCACGGGTGCGTTTGCGGGCACGGGCAACAGCTTCGACAATGCGATCACGGGTGGGTCAGGCAACGACGTGCTGACGGGCGGAGCTGGCAACGACACGCTCAGCGGTGGCGCCGGCCACGACAAGCTCAGCGGCGGCATCGGCAACGACGTGCTCTGGGGCGGATCGGGCAACGACACGCTGATGGGGGCGGACGGTGCCGACACCTTCGCGTTCAGGAGCGGCGACAGCGGCACCACCTTCATCTCGGACTTCGAGCTTGGCACGGACAAGCTCGACCTGAGCGGCCTTGGGCTGACCAGCTTCGCGGAGGTGCAGGCGCATGCGGCGATGAGCAAGGCGGGCAACCTCGTGCTCAGCCTCGGCAGCGAGACCATCACCCTGCAGAACGTCAAGCTCGGGCAGCTTTCCGAACACAGCGTCGTGCTCACCACGCCCGTTCCTATCTCCACCGATATGGAAATCCCACGCCTGATTGAGCCTGCTTCCCTGATTCTCTCCTCAACTATCTCCCCGGCTTCCGACCTCTCGACGGATTTAGCTCTCCTAGGGTGTGAACCGAACCAAGGCGTTGCGAGCGTTATCGTTTTGTGATTCAGAGCCGCCGTTTGCAGCATGGAGGCGGCGATGGCAGATCTGTTTTGGCTTTCCG
>NZ_PDHT01000119.1:0-1304 GCF_002917135.1 Methylobacterium sp. V23 | reverse complement strand
ATAACGCGGCTGGCTCACGCCGGGATCTCGCCCAAAGCGATGATGATGCTCGCTGGGCACCGGCATCTCTCGACCACGCAGTGCTACATCGACGTGAATGACGAGATGATGCGCGCTGCCGTAGAGATCCTATGACCCCCACGACAGCTCAGCGCTCGGTAACGTTCTCGATTGCCGCTCAGGCAGCCTCGGCCATCGGCGCGGCGCTCGGAGCATCCATCGCACGCATGTAGACGTCGAGCAGGGTCTCGTGCTCGTCCCGCTCGTCTTGATCCAATTTGCGCAGCTTCAGGATTTCTTTGAGAATCTTTACGTCGAGGCCCTCGCCTTTGGCCTCCAGGAAGATCTCCTTCTTGGTTTCCATAAGGTCCTTAATCTCTTCCTCGACCTTCTCGACGCGCTCGATGATCGAGCGGATACGGTCGCCGGCAACGCCAACGGTGTCGATGGTGTCGGACATGCTCTCTCCCTGGGCTGTTCCGACCCGCAACCTCGTGGGTTTGGGTAAGCGAGAGGTTAAGGTGCCTCGTAAGGTATGCCGTTTCCCAGCAAGGCAGAGCCCGTCTCGCGCGCAACCATCGTTGCGTTCCAGAGAAGGAGTCAGAGCCATTCTCTGGTCGTGTAGGTGTGCCAGGGAGAAAATAGAAAAAGCCCCGCCAGTGACTGGCAGGGCTCTCGACCAAACAGCTTCAGTGTGTGGTGCCGAAGCTCGCTTAGGCGGCGACCGTAGCAATGCCAGCCGAAGCGTTCTCGTTTCCGACCTTAACAGCGCGGGTCTTTGCAGAAGTAGGAGCGCCCTGCGTGGCGGCCACAAGCTCGCCTGCTGAGGGAGAAGCGCCACCCTTAGGGCTAAAGCGGTCAGCCACGAAGGCCACCAGCGCAATGTTGGCGATGCCGGCAGCGAGAACGGCAAGAAGCAGGGTGATCATGGTGCGAAGCCCGGGAGGTCGTTTGCGTTGCAGCATCTATGACACCGCACTGCCACGTTTGGTATGCCAGATGCCAAATACCAGTCATTCGCTGGGTGCATGAGGGGGCCTGTAAGCAGGCTGAGCCCCTACTTTCGAGTAGTATAATGCGGCGGTATCCACCTGCGGCGCGCTATTTTGCATGGACAGAGGTTCGGCGATCTGTTTAATCCCGTTCCGCAAGGCGCCCGAGGAACAGCCTGGTTTGAGCGCATTGCGTGGGTATCTGGGGTCGCCTGCGGATAACCGAGGAGCTGCTGCATGTCTGCCGTCAGGAACTGCCAAGCTACTGAGCAGTGGATCACGCCGCCTGAGCCTGCGCTTAACCGCTACCTG